>JAERML010000024.1 GCA_016844425.1 Bacteroidota bacterium | reverse complement strand
CCGAGCCGGAACCGGGCTGTTCCGCATGCTCAACAGATCCGGGGATGCTGGAACGCATAGTGTACTATTCCTACTATTTCGACGGCAGGGTGATTGCAATTACTTTTTGATTGCTCACTGCAAAGCGAAATCGAAGACTCATTGGAAAAAGCCGGCACCATCTTATTGCTTGGCAAAGCAAGCGGGACGTACAGCGTACGGGGGAAACTCTCAAACGAGAATCACTGGGAGATGCCGGCTGCATGGAAAACGGTTGTGCGGGATGGCATCATTGCTGAGTGTAGGGTGTACGCCGATAACTCGCCGGTGGTTGAGATCATGAATAGAAACCGCGATAAGCCTCCCGTCTCATGTTTCCGATCTCCACGCTTCTTTCACGCAACCTGCTCCACTTTGATAAAGTTCGTTGTGCCCCGCGCAAAGAAAGGCTGCCCAGCAAGAACCACCATATATTCGCCGCGCATCACCATGCCAGTGTTCACGAGCCGCTCCTGGATATCCTGCAGGGCTTTGTCTGAATCGTCTGCGAGCATGTCAATCACAACACCCTGGATTCCCCAGTACAGGTTCAACCTCCGCAGGATCTTCGGGCGATCGGTGATGGCGATGATCCGAGGCCGCGGTCTGTAGCGCGAAAGAATCTTCGCTGTCTGGCCTGAGCGGGTAACGACCACGATTGCCGCCGCGTTCATCTGCTCTGCAAGCACACACGCCGCGCGACCCAACGCATCCAGCTTGCTCTCCACCGTCCAATGCGGACGCTCCAGCGCACGCACTTCGCCTATGTGTTCCGACTCCACCTTCTTGACGATCCTATCCATGATCTGCACGGCCTCCAGCGGGTACCTGCCGACCGACGTTTCTCCGCTCAACATTACTGCATCGCCGCCATCGAGCACGGCATTCGCAACATCGCTTGCCTCTGCGCGGGTCGGTGTTGGATTATTGATCATCGATTCGAGCATCTGCGTGGCGATGATGACAGGCTTCCCTGCCTGGTTGCATTTCTTGACGATCATCTTCTGAAGCATCGGCACATCTTCGGGTGGGAGCTCAACCCCGAGATCGCCGCGGGCAATCATGATGCCATCCGCTTCGGCGATGATGTGATCGATATTGGCAATGGCCTGAGGCTTCTCGATCTTTGCAATGATCGGGAGGAAGCGGCCCCCCTCGATCCTGTCGATGATAACCTTGCGAAGTCCCTTGATGTCCTCCGCCGTCCGGACGAACGACAACGCTACGTAATCGACGTCGTGCCTGAGGCCGAACTCCAGATCCTCCTGATCCTTCGCAGTGAACGATGGCGTACTGACGGAAACGCCGGGAAGATTGATGCCCTTGTGTGCGGAAAGCGTTCCCCCGATGACTACTTCACACTCAACATCGTGCTTCTTCACTTCTATCACACGAAGTCGAATCTTGCCGTCGTCGAGGAGAATTTTGTCTCCCGGCTGAACATCACGGGTGAGATCCTGGTACGTCGTCGACACTCTCCATTGACCTCTATTCTGCTGGTCACCGATAATGGGATCCGTAGTGATCGTAAAGCGATCTCCCGTACGCAATTCAATGAACGGCGCGCTCAGATCACCGATACGGATTTTCGGGCCCTGCAAATCCTGCAGTACTGTGAGCTCAATGCCGGTGCGCTTTGAGGCTTCACGGGCGTTCTGCAGCATCATCAAATGATCCTCGTGACTCCCGTGCGAGAAATTCAAGCGAGCGACGTCCATACCGGATTGCATGAGGCTGACCAGCATTTCGAGGGAGGTTGTTGATGGACCAAGGGTGCAGACGATTTTGGCTTTGCCGTGTGTTCCCTGCATAGACTATCCTGAGTGCTGTGGCTGGCGTTCCGCGAGAAGGCGCTCATACAGCACCGGAAGCACCTGCCCGGAAGGTCCTCCGATAAATTCATCGACCTGGCCAGTGAGCGGAGTCTGCTCGGGGTTGATCTCGACGAGGTATGCTCCATTTCGCTTCGCCATCGTGGGAATCGATGCCGCCGGGTAGACAACGCCGGATGTCCCAATGGAGAAGAACACGTCCGCACTTTCCGCCGCGCGGACGGAATTCTCCCATTCATCTTCGGGCAGCATTTCTCCAAACCAAACAACGTCCGGGCGGATGAGGCCGTTGCACCTCGTGCAGTGTGGAGCGCCCTGTTGATGCGCAACTTCTTCGTTCACGTAAGGAGTCCCACATTTCATGCAGTAGTTCCGTTCGATGTTGCCGTGGAGTTCGTATACCGTCTTGCTCCCGGCCCGGCGGTGAAGGTTGTCGATGTTCTGTGTGATGATTGCAAAGTGAGGGAACAGTTGCTCAAGTTTCGCAAGCGTGTAATGACCGGCGTTGGGCTTGATGCCGGCGATAATCTTCTTCCGGTGCGCATACCATTCCCACACGAGCTCCGGGTTTTTCATGAACGCGTCGATGTTCGCAAGGTCCTCGGGTTTGAACTTCTTCCAGATCCCATCATTGCCGCGGAATGTGGGAACACCACTCTCAGCCGAGATGCCTGCGCCCGTAAACGCGACAACGCTTTGCGCCCTTGCCAAAGCCGAGAGCAGTCGGGGTGAAAAATCCATACTCACTTTGAGGGCTCCAGAGTTAGTCTCTCCCATTTCCCACCATCTCTCCGTGAAGTCACTGTCCGGTAAGCGCCGTTCAGCCACATCTGCGCCTGATCATCGTAGTGCTCATGCAAAACCTGTCCTGACTGGCCGGATGGAAGTATCGCACGCCACTCGTCCGGATTTGCAAAGTCAAAGATCTGCCGGAACGAAGCACCGACCGTAACCTGGAACGGTGCGTTCAAACTGAACTCGCCGCTCACGAGCGTTGTTGGGCCACCGCCGTAGGGAAAAGGTCCAATGTTGAACAGTCTGTCAAGCGATTTGACGAGTCCAAATGGATGTTTCAACGTTACTGTGTGTACATCGCCCCAACGCCAGTTCTTCGTCTGCGTGCTGACGCTATCGCGCAGGAAGGAGATTGCCTCTCTCATGCTCTTTCTGATGATCTGGTCGCGTGTCTCAATGGAATCGGTTCCGACATCATCAAACCAGTTCGACGTCCCTTCTTCCACAAGCTTCGTCGTCACCCGGATCGGGACGTTCATCAGCACAACCCAATCGTGAAAAAGGCTATCCCCCATTTCATCTTTGAATATGTTTCCAATAAGCTTCACAAAGAACTCTTCGTAGATTGTCGTGGCGATATCTTCCCTCGCGAGGGTGAAGTTCCAGCTCTGCAGATACTCCATCACTGTCTTCTCCTCGGGAACACCAAGGGTGCTATCCTTCAACGCGGAAAGCACGTGTGGCATCATGCGCTTGGTTTGATGCGAGAACATATCGTTCTGCAGCCTCTCGAAATCCTGCACAGAGAACGTGGATTGAGACCCGAGCACCTCCCGAAGCCTGACGATTCGTGATGCCGGCTCCCACAGATCCGAAATGTAGTAGGGATACGAGTCATCTACAACCTTGTTGTTGGCCGTTGCGATGTATCCTTCGGGTGGATTGAAGAGATGTGGTAGTTTGTTAAACGGAACAAAACCTTTCCATTCCGTTGTCGGATCCCATCCGGGAAGCGGGAGCAATGTACTTTGCTTTCCGCGCAACGGCAACTTTACACCACACCAGTACCCGATGTTTCCTTGAGCGTCACCGTAAACGAAATTCTGTCCCGGCCCCGAAAACTCGCTGACGCCTTTGGTGAATTCCTCCCAGTTCGTTGCACGGTTGATCTTGTTGAATGCTTCAACCTGGTCCGAGATCTCAGTGCCCGTCCATCGCATGCTTGCAACATATGGAGATGATGACTTCTTTAGAAAAGTGTGAATGTCTGTGACGATGGGACCGTGATGCGTCGAGCGTATGATGACGGGAACAACCGTATCGCCTTTGATGTGGATTTCTTCTTCTCGAACAGTCAAGAGACGCCACTCACCATCATAATAGTATTTCTGCCCGTCCGATGTATCTATACGCTCGATGTAAAAGTCTGCCTCGTCGGACATCAGTGCCGTAAGGCCCCAGGCGATATGCTTGTTCTGACCTGCCACGATTCCGGGCACACCCGGAATAGACATGCCGCTTACTTCATACTCCGGCGAATGCAATTGCACTTCGTACCATTTCGATGGAGACTGCAGTTGCAGATGTGTGTCGTTTGCAAGAATGACCTTGCCGCTCCGCGATTTCGACGGTGCGACAACCCACGCGTTGCTTCCACCGAGAATGCCGCCAGCCCCCCAGAGTGCTGAAAAGGATTGGGATGTCTTCAGAAAGTCCCGCGTCAAGCTTGCATACTTACGCCACGCCTCGGTTGGAACGATAGGCCCCACGTTTTGTGGGAATGGCGGAAAGATATCGAGAGCCTTCTCGAGTCCGACGCGCTCAGCAATCGCGCCATACGTGATATCCGTCCACCACGAGAGGTTCAGCTCCCATGCCATCAACCGGCCGACCATAATGCTATGAACCGGACGCCACGGCTCTGGATCGTACCTCAGCATGTCGAACTCGATGGGATACTTTCCTTTATTGGAAGTGATGAACGCGTTCACACCATCGGCATACCACTGCAATCTGTTACGCGAGTCCTGGGTGATGTTCTGTTCGATCTTCTCTGAGATACTGCGGATGCCAACGATGCGGAACATCTTGTCGAATGGAAGGGTCTCGAACCCAAACAACTCAGAAAGCCGACCCTCGCCGACTCGTCTCACCATATCCATTTGCCAGAGACGATCCTGCGCGTGAACGTAGCCTAACGCCAGCATCAGATCATGTTCGTTTGCAGCTTCGATCCGCGGGACGCCGAAACGGTCTCGAATGACTTGTACCTGATTCTCAAGACCTACGACAGACATTGAGCCGATGGTCTGTGGGAAAGATTTTCTGATTTGGTATCGCAGAAAGAAAAACGTCATTATCCCAAGGGAGATAATGACGCTGAGGAGTCCAATGATGATCTTCGCTTTCTTGCTCACAAAAAACCCCACGGTAAGAAAAAAAAGAAGTCCGCCACATGGGCGGACTCAATATATCGAAAGCGGTTTATTCTTGCAATGGAACGGTCAGAACCGGACGGACACGGTCGCTACGATGTTGTTCGTGGTTACTTTCTCGTTAACGTCGGGACTCCCGTCATAGTTAATGCGCCGTGTGTTCCACCAGCCGCGCGCATAGCCGATATCAAGCATCGCCGATTCACCGAGGGGGACACCAAGCCCGGCAGTCGCATACTTCTGATCATACGAAGATGGATCACCCTGATATGGCGATGGATTGTAGATGAACCCGCCGCGTATCCTGAGGCCCATATCTTGTACATGGTACTCAGCTCCAGCACGAAGATTTGCCGTTGCACGGAAGAAGTCTTTGATATCCCTGTTCTTATTCAAAAGATCCTGGTTGGCATCTTGAAACTCCATTTGCGTCCAATCTGTGTACTCTACATCCCCGGACAGAACCAAATCCCGGATGATGACGGAAGCGCCGGCGCTGAACACCCAGGGCGTTACCACATCATATTGATTGGAACCGGGTGAATCGAACGGGCCATACACGTCTCCATTGTCAAACGAACTTCGAGTTGTTGTGTTGAATGTCTCCTTAATTCTGAAAGACGTTGGAGTTTTGACTGCGATACCAAACCTGAAGCGATCAGGCTGTCGATACATCAGCCCAAACCTGGCATTCACGCCGGAGAGATCGCTGTGCACATCATCTTCCACTAACAGCTCGTCGAAGTCGAATGGGAACTGGGTATACACTCCGTTGTTATCCTGTTCCCTGTAGGTACGGCTGTACTTGTATGTCCCGGTAACGTACGTAAGAGATAATCCTATTGCGAGATTCTTGGCAACATCAATTGAGGCACCGGCCGACCAGTTGTTCAGACCCCCCTCTTCGGTTGCCTTTCCCAATTGAGTAAGACGACCTTTGATCGGGCTGTTGAATCTTCCAGTATTGGTGTCTGCAATGGCGAGTTTCAAATCTTCTGCGAGCGTGATGTCGTTGGGATAGAAAGAGCTGTCCGGCGCCCAAGCCTGAACGATACTCCCGGACGGATTGAATGCCTTGAAGGACATTCCCGTGGTAAAATCACTCTGACGGTTGTAGCCAAACGCAAGGACAAGAGAGCCACGCTTTACCGGAACCGGATACGCGATCCCGAGTGAGTTCAGCTTGAGCGCATTGCTCGAAAGCGATTGTGTGGCCCCAAGGAAGGTGCTTCGATCACCATGATTCAGATATGAAAGACCGAATGAGAACTCGCCAAACTGGAGCTGGGAAAGCCCTGCCGGATTCCAGTACAATGCGCTGTAGTCATTCGCTACACCGGTGTATGCTCCACCCATTCCCAGCGCCCTTGCACCGACGCTAATTCCAGGAGTCGAGAATCTCAACGCATCCTCGATGAACTGACTGAACGCCGTTGTTCCCATGCAACACGTTATCACTATCACTGAGATCAGACGTCTCATTGCTTTCCTCTGCACGTTCCCTGTGGGCATTTCATGATTCGCTCGTTGCAACACTATCGATTTCTCCCTCCACGACTTCCACCGCTCGACCCGGATGAGTTTCCACCACCACTTGGCGGCGTGCTCTGCGCCGGTGGAGAAGAGCGCGGCGGTGAATACGATCGACTGCTTCCGCCGCGATCGGCTCCGCGGCCTTGTGATGGCGGAGTACTTTGCGGCGCGGGAGTATACGTGCGGGGCGGGCCTTGGCGGACTCCCTCTCGGCTCTTTCCACTTCCTCCCCGCGTATTTCCTGCGCGTCCGCGTGAGCCTCCTCTTGTCACTGCTCGACCGCCATCGCTACTCGTTCTTCCAGTTGACACTCTCGGTGTGCTTGCGGGTGGTGGATTTCCATGTGAACCAGAACCGGACCTATAGCCTGTCGGCAATTCAGTCGCTCCTGATGAAGCACCCCGGTAGCCGCCATCATCCCTGCTGCCGCCCCTTACCACACCACCGCCACGCGTTGTGCCGAAAGTTCTCGTTGTTCCGTGGCTTCTGCGGCCGCCGAATGCGAACGGCTTGTGACCATAGCCCGGATAATAATAGATACCATGGGGATACCAATACGGATACCATCCTGCGTAGATGGAAGGATAGTATGTGCCACAGATGAATGGATCGTAGTAATACCAACCACTATGCCTGTAGTACCACGGATCGTAGGCTGAGAACCCGAAACCAAATGTGGGATAATAATAGTCGAAGCCGTATCGATACGCCGGCATCCCATTCGCGCCGTCGTAGTAATTGTCTGTGTATGATTGCTCGTAGTCATCACCCGTCGTGTCGCTCTCAACGGCTGAGTACTCTTCCTGGTCTGCATCTCTCGTTGTTCCGACCTGTGTATAACAGCCTGACAGTAGAAAAAGCGATCCGAGAGAAAAACCGGTAAGTAGTATGGTGTGTAGGCTTCGCATCATGATGGTACCCTCATTTCGGTGAACGGGTTAGTTAACCGCCTTATCGATTACAACATTGGTGCCACTCGGAAGATGGGAAACACCTCTAAAAACCACTGAAATCAGGTGGCTTAGACAAGCTGGCCACCACTGCTTGTGCATATTACTATACAAGCACGTCATTGTCGTTCACAATTCGTGACACTAAAACATTTTTGCATATTCAATCTTTACGGTCCTGTTTGCAACGGTAATATTGTTGCCGCTGTTCTTCGCCAGGTCCTTCAGGCACACAGCGAGTGTAAGCCCTCCACCAACTGTCCACTTCACCCCTGCATTCAGATAGCCCCTTCCCTTTCCAAATGCTTTCCCGTTGCTGTCATCTGAGGCAAGATTGTATTCCATCAGAAGAGAAACAACGCTGCCGACCGACTTCTCGACCCCTGCAAAGAAATTGATATCCTTGTCATCATCTCCGCGCTCGAAGGTATAGTTTGCACCGCCGTGAATGCTGAAGAAACCGAGCAACGAATAATTCTTGCTCGCCGATGTATAGATGCCCGGCGATTTGATTGCGTATCTGCTCAACGCCTTCATGTAACCATCACGTCCCTGAGTATCAAACCCCAGAACAATCGCCGGGAGAGCGACGTTCTCCTCGATAATCCGGATCTTGATGTTCACACCGGGCACCGAATTCATCACGGGTTCTCCGGAGCCAATGAGGTCTGTTCCGCCGTATGAAACACCGAAACTCAGTTTATCAAGCAGGCCAACCGAAAGCCCAAGGAGAACCCCGCCCTGTTGGTAGAAATCAAGGTCCAGAGCAAAGCTTCCCTTTGAAAGCATCCCGGCTGTCGGGAGATCGACAAGATAACGCGGCTCGAGGGTTCCCTCGGTTCCGGCAGAACCCTGAGCCTCCAGAGTTGCACGAAGACCCACTGCAAGTAACAAGCCCAGTATCATAGAATGCGTGATGCGCACAACTCAACCTTCGACGTTGTGGAACGTGTTCACCTAAATGTATGAGAGCGGGGATGAACTTACAAGCGGGAATTAAAACTCCTCGTCTTCTCCGAACGTTAGCCAGGTCTCCTTCGATTGCTCACGCTTGGGAAGAGGAGTGTCTTCTTTTGGTGGTTCTTCTTTCGGGGAGGACTGCGTGCTCATTATCCTGGACTTCACCTCAAACAAGGGCGCCGGCTCTTCTGTAACATGAAATCCGGATTCAAATCCCTCCTCGGGAGGCTGTGAAGCCCGACCAGCGTGCGTAAAGGGAAGTATCTTTGGCGCCGGTCTTTGGTCAGCACCTGCCAGCTCTGAAGTACGGGATGGTATGATCTTGTTTGCATCATCTCCATAGAATTTGGAATACGTCGATCGGAACCCCTGAACGATTTCCTCCTCCGCCATCGTCATCACTTCACCGTTGGTTAGATAGAATTCTCCATCAATCATCACTTCCGACACATCCCGGCTTGTAATGTGGTTGATGAGAAGTGATGAGAGGGATTCTGTGTCGGCAAATTCCGGGATAACCGGGAGTCGCATGTCGTTCAGAGAGTAGAATGTCAGATCGGCCTTCTTCCCCACTTCAATCGATCCTGTTTCATGAGAGAGGCCGAGCGCGTGTGCGCCGTTGATTGTCCCCATCCTGACAAGCTGGGGTGGAGTGAAAGGTGGAATGCCGGAGATGAGAAAATGCAGCTGGTGGAGGAACTTCAACTCTTCCAGGATGTCTACGTTTCCCCAGTCTGTTCCAACTGCAAAACGGATTCTTTGATTTGCAAGATGGCGAAGCGATGGATATCCTGTGCGTTTGAATGCAGCCGATCGCGCACAGAGCACTGCTGATGCATCCGACTCACTCAGGGCTTCTGTTTCCTGTGCACTTAAGTGGTTGAGATGAACGAATACGGTTTCGGGAGATACGACGTTATAGTCTTGAAGCACTGAGAGGATGGTTCTATGGAACGTCCCCCTGATGAACTCCACTTCACGGCGCTGTTCCCCCGTGTGAGCAATCAGCGGCACCGCTAACTCCTTCGCAGCGCGGGTCAGGTTCTCAAACCCATACACCGTGAATTCCTCCGCCTTCCCGATATTCACCAGAAACCTATGGCGACCTGCTCGCACTTCACGTGCTCTCACGATCTGATCCCAGTTTTGAAGCGCGACGACATTTTTTACTTCCGTCCGCTCCATTGCGAGCAGCATCTGGTTGAAGTTCACATCGCCAAACGGAAGACCGAATTCACCCACACACGTCGTTCCGGATTTGAGATGACTGAAGTACGACATCAGGTAGACGTTGCGGACGTCATCGTGATTGAGCGAATCGATGAGCGCCTTGATACACTCCTGGGTCCTGAGGTCTGTTTTCCACAGGGAACAGTGAAGATCATCAGTCCGGGCGCGAAGCAAAACACTCTCGGAATGAAAGTGTGCGTTGACGAAACCGGGGATGATGAGCTTGTTCGACGCGTCGATAACTGTCGCGTAGGGATAAAGTGATGTGAAGAGATCGAGTTTGTCGGAGATTTCCACAATCCTGTTGTCGCGGATTAGGAGGTTGTACCGACCGGCGCGGTTATTCGGGTCGCATGTTATGACATGGGCATTCGCTATGATCTTGAGGGAATCCACTGTTCTACGCGACTAAGACCCTCGCTTCCATGTTGTGCCGTCCTTTTTATCTTCGAGAACTATCCCAAGTTTCGCCAAGCCGTCACGTATCTTGTCTGAAAGCGGCCAGAGCTTTTGCGCCCGGATCTCCTGTCTCAACGCAATGATCAGATCCATTAACTGAGCGTCCAGGCTCCCTCCCTGTGGAGCGTTCGTCTCCAATAGATTGAGTCCGAGAATATTCCCCAGCTCACGATAAAGATCGAGCATGCCCTGGAGCGAAGCGGCACTGAGAGGGGTTCCCGAGTTTAACATCTGGTTTACTTCACGACTTAGATCGAATAGTATTGCAACTGCTTGTGGTGCGTTGAAGTCGTCATCCATGGCAGCAAGGAAATCAGACTTGA
>JAERML010000163.1 GCA_016844425.1 Bacteroidota bacterium | reverse complement strand
TCCAATGTGTCGATTCACCAGGTCGTCGTGGGATTTCAGCGCTGCGGCCAGACTTCCCACGATGACGCCATGAGGGAGAGACTCAAGCGATGACAACTCGGAAGAGAAATGTCCATTCACAAAAACGAGTCGATGGGATCGCAACCGGGCAAAGCTCAAGCGTTCGACGTCCGCAGCCGTCGCTTCTCCGCTGTACGCGAGAACGGACGAGAAGCGGGTCTTTGCTATGGGCGCAACATTGGTAAAGCGCCACTCTTCGTCACGGGTGGTCGGAAAGCCTGTCACTGCGAACTGCTCCATGGCCTGCTTGCGCAAAGCGTGTACGTTCGTTTGCGCCTCACCGTTCAGGCTCTTTTCAAACACCTCGAATGTCGAGGCGACCCAATCATATGTGCTGTTGCGTGTCTGAATCATAACATCACCTATCCGCTCACCTGGTCGTTCTCGACCTCTTCCTTGATCCACTCATACCCCTTCTCTTCCAGCGCCAACGCCAGATCCTTTCCGCCGGATTTTGCAATGCGCCCATCCACAAGAACATGGACGAAGTCGGGTACGATGTAATTAAGAAGCCGCTGATAGTGGGTCACCACCACTACGGCGTTGTCTTTGCTCCGCAACTTGTTGACGCCATCCGCCACAATCCGAAGCGCGTCGATGTCAAGTCCGGAATCCGTTTCGTCGAGGATCGCAAGCTTCGGCTCAAGCACTGCCATCTGGAAAATCTCATTCCTCTTCTTCTCACCGCCAGAGAACCCCTCGTTGACGGGACGGTTGAGGAGACTTGAGTCCATATCCACCAGCTTCATCTTGCTCTTTACCAAGCTGAGAAATTCCACGGCGTCCAACTGCTCCAGGCCACGGTGTTTTCGAATTGCGTTAAGTCCAGCCTTGAGAAAGTACGTGTTGGTAACGCCGGGGATTTCCACCGGATATTGAAAGGCAAGGAAGATTCCTTCCCGGGCCCGGTCTTCCGGCGACATCTCCAGAAGGTCCTTGCCCATGTAGGTGACCTCCCCTTCGGTGACCTCATAGGCTTCGCGCCCTGCGAGCACACCGGCAAGCGTGCTTTTACCAGAGCCGTTCGGCCCCATAATAGCATGGATCTCGCCAGCATTCACTTTCAAGTTGATGCCGTTCAGGATTTCGTTTCCGTTGACAGATGTGTGCAGATTTTTGATTTCCAGCATTTTGCTTCCTACGTAATCGTCAATGATTCTGTTTATCCTACACTTCCTTCCAGGCTGACACCGAGCAGCTTCTGCGCCTCAACCGCAAACTCCATTGGGAGCTCCCGGAACACCTCCTTGCAGAAGCCATTCACGATCATGTTCACCGCATCTTCGCCGGAGATTCCCCGCTGCTTACAGTAGAAGATCTGATCCTCACCAATTTTGGAAGTGGAGGCTTCGTGCTCCACGCGGGCAGAGGTATTCTTTACTTCGATATATGGGAATGTATGCGCGCCGCACTTGTCGCCAAGAAGGAGCGAGTCGCACTGCGAGAAGTTGCGTGCGTTCTCCGCGTTCTTCTGAATTTTGACAAGTCCCCGGTACGAGTTGTTCCCGAAGCCAGCCGAGATTCCTTTAGAGACGATCGTGCTCTTCGTGTTCTTCCCTATGTGAATCATCTTGGTCCCGGTATCCGCTTGCTGGTAGTTGTTGGTGACAGCCACGGAGTAAAACTCACCCACTGAATCATCGCCCTGGAGGATGACGCCCGGATACTTCCAGGTGATCGCCGAACCTGTCTCAACCTGCGTCCAGGAGATCTTCGAGCGAACACCAGCACACTTGCCACGCTTGGTCACGAAGTTAAAGATCCCGCCCTTGCCTTCTTTGTCACCGGGGTACCAATTCTGCACGGTCGAGTACTTGATCTCCGCTCTGTCCATCGCAATCAACTCCACCACCGCCGCATGGAGCTGATTCTCATCCCGCATCGGCGCGGTACAGCCTTCCAGGTAGCTGACGTGTGCACCCTCTTCCGCTACGATCAATGTTCTTTCAAACTGGCCGGTGTTCGCTGCATTGATCCGGAAGTACGTAGACAACTCCATCGGACAGCGAACGCCCTTCGGGATATAACAGAACGATCCATCGCTGAATACCGCCGAGTTCAGCGTTGCGAAAAAATTGTCGGTGTATGGAACGACCGAACCGAGATACTTCTTTACAAGATCAGGATGGTTGTGTACTGCCTCGGAGAACGAACAGAAGATGATTCCCAACTCGTGCAGCTTCTCCTTGAATGTTGTCGCCACCGAGACGCTGTCGAACACCGCGTCCACCGCAACACCCGTCAGGCGTCCTTGTTCGGCCAACGAGATACCAAGCTTTTCGTACGTTTTCAACAATTCAGGATCCACCTCATTTAGACTCTTTGGTCCTTTCTTCTGCTTGGGCGCCGAGTAGTAGATTGCATCCTGATAGTCGATTGCCGGATAGTGGATATTTGCCCACGATGGTTCCTTCATCGTCAGCCAATGACGATACGCCTTCAGCCGCCATTCGAGCATCCACGACGGCTCATTCTTCTTGGAAGAGATGAGCCGGACAATGTCCTCGTTCAGGCCGCGTGGAGCGCTATCCGCTTCGATATCGGTCACGAATCCATACTTGTACTCGCGGTTCGCAAGTTCTTCGATTGTATTGTTCTCAGTTGTCATCGTTCTCTCGTTTCATTTTTGCCTGAATCACTTCTTGCTGCCGGCCGGCGTCGAGCTTTTGATTGGCGGCAGTGGTTTCCTTGTTCCTGCCGGACTTGAAGCAGGTGCAGGAGTGGGCGACACCGGTTTCGGGGTTGGTGCCGGTACCTCCACGGTTTTGGTTGCACTTGCCGGTGCCTCTGCCGGAACTGCCTGCGGTTGTACAGCCACCGCTGGAGCAGACGCTGGTTTTGGAGCCCCGGCAGCGGGCCTGTTAAGCGGCGGCAACGGAGGACGGGTCGCAGCCGACGTACCACTCTTGAGAGGTGGAAGTGCAGCAGGGCGTGGCAGAGCAGCTGCCGGACTGGTAGGCCTTGCTGCAGGAGCTGGTTTCGCCGCCAGCGCAGGTGCGGTTATCGGCTTCTTGAACTCGGGATATTGGAGCACCCACGTCTGCTTGTCAATTGGACTCAGGATTTTCTTCTTCTCAAGCTGGGCGACAAACTCCCGGGCGATCTTCTCCGCATCCGAATAGCCGATCTCCATCTTTTTCCTGATGAGAAAGACCTGGATTCCGTACTGTATATCCCGGAAGAAGACGTTCGACAAGTGGTACAACGGGTACTTGGATTTGAGAAAGGTAAGAACCTCTCTCTCGTTATTGAGTACGTAATCAAGTTCTTTCATAGTTAGATTTTTCTTGGTTTCAGGAATTGGCAAATTGATGGTGCAACGTCTGTATACGTGCCGACTTTACAACTTCTACTACACGTTGAATAGTGTATCCGATTTCTTCTTTCGTTGTAAATCTCCCGAGACCGAACCGGATTGAAGAGAGAACATCCTCCCTACTCAACCCGATGGCTGTCAGCACATGAGACGGTTCAGGAGACGCCGAGCTGCATGCCGAACCCGAGGAGACGGCGATGTCTTTCATGTCCATCATGAGTATGTCACCCTTCACGTGACGGAAACGGATGTTTGCATTGTGCGGCAGCCGTTCCGTGGGATGACCGTTCACCGCAACGTCCCCAAGAAACGACGTGATTCCTTCAACGAGCATATCACGAAGAGCCGCTGTTCGTGACGCATCATCGTTCAGCTCCGCGTTTGCAAGTTCCGCGGCCTTTCCAAAGCCAACTATGGCCGGAACATTCAACGTGCCCGATCGAAAACCTCGTTCATGTCCTCCACCGTCTATTTGTGGAATCAGGTTCATGCGTGGACCCGACGCCCGTATGTAGAGGGCACCGATTCCTTTGGGCCCGTACATCTTGTGTCCTGTAAATGAAAGAAGATCGACATTCAAATCCTCTACATCGACAGGTATCTTCCCCACTGCCTGCGAAGCATCGGAGTGAAAGAGTACATTGCGACTCCTGCAGAGTGCACCGATTTGTGCGAGTGGCGCGATCGTCCCGATCTCGTTGTTCGCGAGCATCACCGACACGAGAATTGTTCTCTCCGTTAAGACCCGCTTAATGTCATCCAACGAAACAATGCCGTGATGGTCGACCCCGAGATACGTTACCTTGAATCCATGCTTTTCGAGCGTCTTGCAAGTGTCAAGCACCGCTTTGTGCTCCGTCGCCACGGTAACAATGTGTTCCCCTTTGCTGTGATGGCCTTCAGCGATTCCCTTTAATGCAAGGTTGATCGACTCCGTGGCGCCGCTCGTGAACACAATCTCATCGTTCCTTGCAC
>JAERML010000162.1 GCA_016844425.1 Bacteroidota bacterium | reverse complement strand
TTGGGGTGTATCTGAAACGCACAGGCCGCTCAATTCCGAATATTTGTCACCGTCCCGACGGCGGTGGCGAGGTTCGAGAACCTGGCCGTCGATTAGTAATCTGTGACGTTCAAGTTAGAGAAATCTACGTTCAAGCAACCACGTCACGGACACACTACCATGGTGCCGCTTGTTGTACGTTTCTACCATTTGCCAACGAAGCGATTTAGCAGACTATTTCTCACCAAAAATAATAAGAGCGCTTGAGTCGATCAGAACATTTCCATCAGGATATTTTTGCTTCACTGACTTATAAACCTGTTTTTTTATTTTTGCTTTCATTGTATCATCAGCTTCGTTCAGGGCTGCAACAATAGGAGCACCTACCTCGGTCATCATATTCCAATAAGCATCGGCTGTTCTGCAGTTCAGTTTTCCTGCAATTTCTCTTTGAGAAACGTTCTTCAAACCGGCCTGGAAGAACAGATCGGAGATAAAGCCATCCCCGGCACAGCGGAACATTCCTGGTGCACCCGGAGGTGGGGCAGGCAATTTCATATTTCTTTGTATTGTCCCCATGATAGCAGTAACCCAGAAATTTTTGTCCGGCGCATTCCAGACTGAAGTGGCAATTCTTCCTCCGGGTTTGAGAACACGCACCATTTCTTTAGCCGCTAGTACCATATCGGGGAAGAACATGAAACCGAAACGACAACTGATTGCATCAAATGTGTTATCGGCAAATGGAAGCTCGCAAACATCGCAAGCACGAGTTTCGATATTGGTAATACCTCTTCTGGCTGCATTCTCGCGGGCAATGGTAAGCATGTCTGCCGAAAGGTCTGTGATAATCACTTTTCCACCAGTCAGCAGGGATGCAATGGTCAATCCGGGTTCGCCCGTTCCTGCCGCCACATCCAGAACCACATCATTAAGTTTCGGATTAAGTAAGCGAATTATTTCATCGCCCATCGGCTTTAGAAAATCCATGGTGAGGTCATCCCATTTCTTCCAGCCGGAAGAAAATTTGTTCCATGACGTCTTTTGCTGGTCGCGGATTTGTACAAGATGTTGTTCCACGTGCGATCTCCTTCTTTAGGTTGATATGTACATTGGAATCTATTTACTTCATTTCTGGTCGGTCAGTGTGAGTTAGCACTGTCGCCAGGGCGTGAGGCATAAGAACCTGCAAAACGCAATACAATGAAATGCTACTGCCGGTGTCTTAATCGAAGGAGGGATGTAGAAGGTATCTTGCGTCACCCCGGGGCGCAATTCGTGGTTAGAAAAATGAGATCAGATAGTGAACCATACGAGCCTCATCAAAGCTGGTCGCAGGATTGAATTACCCAGACGCCTTTTGAATCCAGTTCACTGGTCCACCACCGCGATGGAACATAGAATGAAGGAAGAGCGGAGGAAGATGAGTACTACAATAGGTGATCCGCAGGGACGGAAATATTGATGATCATTGAACAACTATGAAGTGCTGTCGGTTCCCAGTGACATTGGAAATCCCTCTTGAATTTATCTGCCATCGTTAGATATTGAGCAAGAATCAGCGCAACCGGCAGGGATTCGTGAGGTGGGCTGTGCGGCTAATCCCTGTCATTTGAGCTTGTATTACCACGGAGGAGTGCCCACGGTCATGGAGGGAAACTATCCAATCAATTAGCACGTTGTGCTGTGATAGGAGATACCGTGATCATATGCGGATACCATATAATCAATGGTTGTGCGCAGTACTCACAAGCTAGGAGGACATAATGCCAGACGCAGCAGTCATAGCAACATTCAAGGCGAGCCTTCGTGGTGAGCTGATCCAACCTACCGATGCGGGCTACGATGATGCCCGCAAGGTCTATAATGCAATGATTAACCGACGCCCCGCCCTCATTGCACGCTGCGCGGATGTGGCGGACGTGATAACCGCAGTTCAGTTTGCCCGCGAGAACAAGATGCTCCTTTCTATTCGAGGCGGCGGTCATAACGCCGGAGGCCTTGGTGTATGCGATAACGGCTTGGTCATCGACCTCTCGCGATTGAAGGGCGTTCGAGTTGATCCCGCGGAGCGTACGGCCCGGGTCGAGGGGGGCTGCACGTGGGGTGACGTAGACCATGCAACTCATGCCTTTGGCTTGGCTGCGCCTACTGGCATCATTTCTACCACTGGCGTCGGCGGACTCACCCTGGGCGGCGGACTCGGCCACTTGACGCGCAAGTGCGGCCTCACCATCGACAATCTTCTGGCCGCGGATGTGGTGCTCGCGGATGGGCGTTTCGTCACTGCCAGCGCCGAAAAAAACCAGGATCTCTTTTGGGCGATCCGCGGCGGTGGGGGGAACTTTGGCGTCGTGACCTCATTCCTATTTAGACTCCACCCCATTCACACAGATTATGCCGGGCCGACACTTTACGAAATGAGCGAGGCTGCCAAGGTGATGGCGTGGTATCGTGAGTTCATCCTCAAAGCGCCGGAGGACCTTACAGGCTTCTTTGCCTTCCTGATCGTGCCACCCGGGCCCCCGTTCCCTGAGCCTCTCCATAACAAGTTGATGTGTGGGATCGTATGGTGTTACAGTGGACCGATGGAAAAGGCCGAGGAGGTTTTTGAACCCATCCGGAGCTTTAGTACACCAGCCTGCGATCTCGTCGGCCCGCTCCCGCACACGGTGCTTCAGAGCATGTTCGATGGCCTGTATCCGACAGGCCACCAGTGGTACTGGAAAGCCGACTTCATCAACGAATTAAGCGACGAGGCCATCGCGATCCACATCAAGCATGGCTCGAAGATTCCAACCATGCAATCGAGCATGCACCTCTACCCGATCAATGGTGCGGTGCATCGCGTTGGCAAGAACGACACGCCATGGAGCTACCGCGATGCTACATGGGCTCAGGTCATCGTCGGTGTCGATCCAGATCCCGCCAACAAGGACCGGATCAGCACGTGGGCAAAAGAGTATTGGGATGCGGTACATCCTCACTCGGCGGGGGGTGCGTACGTCAATTTCATGATGGACGAAGGTGAGGATCGGGTGAAGGCATCCTACAAAGGGAACTATGAGCGTCTGGTCGCCGTCAAGACTAAGTACGATCCGACCAATCTTTTCCGCGTGAACCAGAACATCAAGCCTGCCTCGTGACACGGCCTCACAGACCAGCCGCTCATAAGCGGAATCCTGGAAAGCGGGTGAGTGCGATGCTTTTCAGTGATCAGAGGAAAAGGAGAACGTAGAGGTTAGACGAGATTGCAGCAGGGCTTCGAGACACAAGAAGCTTCTACCCTGTTACAAGGAACAAAAATGAGATAACTGTTCTCTCCAGAAAAGCTTGAAAAAGACCAAGATATGCTGAATGACATTTAGCCGATAGCGCATTCCACATGACCTGCCGGTGTAGCTCAATGAAGCGAGAAGATCATCGCGTTGCAACAAAGAGGCGAGCTGGATCTCCAGCCTGGAGTTCCATCGGGCAGCGGTGGCTGTGTCCGCTGTGCGCGGCACACGAAGAGCAGCACGGCAGAAGAAGCGGAAGGTGATATGTCGGAGACGGCATTACTCACGGATCGTGGTGGTCATTAGATGATACTCAGATGGTCATCAAAATCCTATCTCAACGCTCACAGCACCATATTTCAGTGAAAAGTCAATCACCATACAGTGGTTCTTCGCATCCCAGGAAGATTTTGCCAACGCATCGTTCGGTGTCGCTACGACTTTAGCCGGCTTCTCCAATCCCCAAAGCTCCAAAACCTGGCGTTTCTCTGGCCTCCCGTTGAGGTGCAGCCGCAGGTCACCTTGATCCCAACCCGCCAGGACGTAGCTGTTCACGGCGATACGGCCGGAAATCCTTTTGATGCTCCCTCCCATTGAAACATCGAATGCCTGATCTTCATCCCAGTTTTCTCGGCTGTTCATGATGAGGACGCGATCATCGTAGTGAACAATCCACGCATCTCCCTTATCGGGGCTTGCATACCGTGAGTCGAAATACCTTGTGACCTCCTCGCTCGTGGTGAACGTCTGTGCGCGGATTCGGTCTGGAAAAATTTCCAGCGTTTGCTGCGGTGTCCACTTGGGTAAGATAGGAATCCAAAAATACCGGCTCCTCGACGGAATCATTTGGAAAGGATGCTGAATACCGTACGTCCCCTGATAGAGAGTGCGCATTGACCCATAGTCCATCGACCAAGCGGAGTCGGGGCGATCGGCGATGTACCCCGCGTGAATTTTCTTAAGAACCTGATCTTTGCGCGGAATCCATTGATGTCTGATGATCTCGAGGAGAAGCGGAAACGTTATCGTCTGAGAGATCTCAGACAGCCCGGCATCTTTGCCCCAGGTATCGCCGCTCGGCTCAAAGGAATAGACGCTT
>JAERML010000161.1 GCA_016844425.1 Bacteroidota bacterium | reverse complement strand
GAGTGCTGGACAGGCGAAGATTGAGAATGCGCGGGTGTTGATTGTCGGAGTTGGAGGGTTGGGCTCGCCAGTGGCTTTGTATCTTGCGGCGGCCGGCGTCGGAACGATTGGATTGGTCGATGACGACACGGTCACACTCTCGAACCTTCACCGTCAGATCATTCATTCTACTGGCAGTATTGGCAGGCCGAAAGTGGAGTCCGCACGCGATCGGATGCTGGAGTTGAACCCTCATGTCCGAGTCGACTGCCATGCCACTCGTCTGTCGCCGACCAATGCCCTGGAGCTCATCGAGAGGTACGATATAATCATTGACGGTTCGGACAACTTTGTCACCCGGTACCTCATCAACGATGCGTGTGTGTTTCTTGCGAAGCGGCATATTCACGGTAGTGTCTATAGGTTTGAAGGGACGGTATCGGTCTTTGGTGGAGACGGGCCATGTTACCGATGTGTTCATCCCGTGCCGCCGCCTCCGCTCCTGGTTCAGGATTGCGCTCAATCCGGCGTGCTCGGCGTTGTGCCGGGCCTGATTGGCGTCGTGCAGGCGACCGAGGCACTGAAACTGATCCTCGGCATTGGGCAACCGCTTGTAGGGAGAGTGCTGATCGCGGATTCTCTCACGATGACAACGACAGAGCACCTGGTGTTGAAAAATGTGGATTGTCCGATTTGCGGAAATCATCCGACAATTCTCACTCTTACAAACATGGGCCAGGCCTGTCGCGCAACGGATGGCAATCACGCTTCTTCTGTCAACGAACGATTGGTGGACATGCGTGTTGAGGAACTGAAACAAAAGCTGGAGCGAAAAGAAACATTCACGCTGCTCGATGTCCGTGAGCAGGAGGAGTTCGGCATTGCCAACCTGGGCGGGCGATTGATTCCTCTCGGCGAGTTGCCTGACAGGCTCGGTGAACTCGATCGGGAGGCGGAGATCGTTGTCTTTTGCCATCATGGCATTCGGAGCCGCTCGGCGGTTGCGCTGATGCAACAATGCGGTTTTGCGAACGTCAAGAATCTTGTCGGCGGTATCGATGCCTGGTCACGGCTGATAGACCCAACCCTCCCACGATACTGAGTGGGTTGCAGAGAGTGTTTGTTGAATGTCTGGACCGATTTCCGTACATTATCACACCTTTCGCTGACCACATACTTCGGAGGAACTTCATGAAGCCCGTTCTGTTAACCTTGCTGCTAAGTCTATTCGTCTGGTCCCTCGCTCCAGCACAGGACGAGCAACCCATTCCACCGCAACGTTCCAGGGCGGCTAAAGTGGGTGCCTTCGGCGGATTCATTCCGGGGTGGCTGTTTGTGGACGTCAAGCCGATCAATGAGTTCCTGGTTCCCTCACGCGGTGGGGGGCTTGGCATGAGCGGGTCCATCAAGAGTACTGCGCTGGATGCAGCCGGGATTCGTCGAGATGCACAACTGAAGGTGGGTTTTGGAGGAGTAACGCTGGAGTATGTTGTTCCAATAGTGGAACGGCTTGACCTCTCCGTAGGCACCATGCTCGGTGGGGGTGGCATCGACATCATTCTCCGTCAGGATGCAGGTGGAGCGAAAACATGGGGACAGGAGTGGGGATACTTTGAATCAGGAAACTATGGGACTGCAGCCCAGATCAACAGCGTCAAGCGAACTCTGACGGGTGCGTTTTTTGTCTGGGTCCCTTCTGTGAACATTGAGTATGCGATCCTCGGTTGGGTAGGCGTCCGGCTCGGGGCAACCTATGTCGGCATGTCGGCCCCCTCATGGACGGTGGACGACAACTATGAACTTCTGGGTGTCCCAAACAAGGTGAACGGCCAGGGGTTCATGATCAATGCGGGATTGTTTGTAGGAACGTTCTAACAGAAGATTGAAAATGTATTGAACGAGGCGGCAGGTGTATCCCGCCGTTTCTATTTTTGCTCGTGAAATTGCACTGCTTTCCACTTCGCAAAGAGGTCTTTGCACTTGGTCCGTTGATACTTGCCGGTGGATGTGGCTGGGATGTCGTTGCCGAACACCACCACCTTGGGTGATTTGCTGAAGGGGAGATGTTTCCTGCAATGGGCGATCACGCTGTCCTCCGACAACACCATCCCATCACTTGGCTTCACATAGGCGCCAACTTCCTCTCCGTACCAATCATTCTCAAACCCCACGGCGATGCCTGCACCAACGCCGTGCATGTTCATCAACACTTCGTCGATTTCAAACGGGGAGATATTCACGCCGCCACGGATGATGAGTTCCTTCAGCCGGCCCGTAATGAAAAAAAACTTTCGTCCCTGCTCATCGTACTGGAAAAATCCCTCATCGCCACTTCTGAACCACCCGTAACTGAATGTCTTTTCATTGGCCTCGGGGTCCTGGAAGTAGTATTTCATCACGTTGTGCCCGCGGATGACGATCTCACCACGTTGACCTTCCTCCATCTCATTTCCTTGATCATCATGGATTGCCATATCATTCACCGGCAGCGGCACGCCAATGGATGGGAATCCATACTTGGAGAGCCACGCTTTGTGTTCTCCTTTTGGAAGGTCGATCGGGAGGAAACAGGAGTAGCAGGTTGTTTCAGACAGGCCGTAGCCATGAATGATGGGAATCTTGAACTCGTGCTCGAATTTCAGCGCCAGCTCCACTGTGAGCGGGCCGGCCCCGCAAATGATATGACGGAAGTGTGCCACTTTGTACGCCTCCATCGAGAGCTTTGCGTGCAGGAGAAACTGCAATAGTGTAGGCACAACACTGGCAACCGTGATCCTCTCAATGCTGATCCGCTCGAAAAACTTGTCGGAATGAAACTTCTGGTTCAGCACAACCCCGCAGCCGGCATAGAGTGGCGACATCAGCGTAACGATGGTGCCGTTGACGTGATGGATCGGGAGAACGCACATCATCCGCTGATCTTCGGAAAGCCGATGCCACTCCACAATTGCCATCGCATCGACGAGCAGGTTGTATTGCACCAGAACCACTCCTTTTGGGTGGCCGGTGGTGCCGGAGGTGTAGACAATCAACGCTTCGTCCTGCAGCCCCGGCCGGCTGGCGGAAGTGAAGAGCGTTGACTGTTTGGCAATCTCAGTGTGGTAATGTGGGAGGGACGGATCGAGCTTTGCGCCAACCTGAACTATGGTCCGCAACCCCGGGATGTGGGGGAGGAGGGACTTGATCCGGTCGATGTACTGATCGCGAACGAAGGTCAGCTTTGTTTCCGAGTTTTGCAGAATGTATATAATTCTCTTGTCATCTTCCTCCACATTGATCGGTACGACAACAGCCCCAAGTAGAAACGTGGCGAAGTACTGGATGACGACATCAGAATGATTATGGGACACCGTTGCAATCCGGTCTCCGCGCCCGATCCCGGCGGAATGCAGGAAGTTGGCAGTTTTGCACACCTCTTCGTAAAACTCGCGGTACACATACTCCCACCGATGTCCCGCGTCGTCATAGAAAATGAGAAACGCTTTCTGCTCAAACCTGTCCACCTGCTGTTCAAGAAGGTCGCCGATATTCCGATAGGGGACAAGAGGTTCTGTTGGTGGAACATCTCCAACAGTGTGCGCGGCCAAAATATGGTCAAGAACGGCGGCTGTGAGCTCGGCCATACGATATTGAGAACTCATGTGAAATAAATCGACTCGGCATGGTCAGGTGTGGCGCAACTCATTTGCTTTCGGACGGACAAGGTCGAATCGATCCGTCGTCCGCACATATGCCGGTCCACCCATTCTGCCAATCGCACGGAGTTTATCCGGATCGATCCTGAAATCTGTTACCAGGTCATCGTGGACGTGGAACCGCACGATCTCACCGATGACAATGTTCCCTCCTGTGGGCTTCGTGCTTACACGCACGATCTGTCGGAGCTGGCACTCCATGGAGATGCGAGATTCTTTCACGCGGGGAGGACCGACAATGTCGCTCGGTAGAGGTGTCAGACCCGACTCTTGAAACTCATCGACGTCGGGCGGGAACTCGATTGAGCAAATGTTCATTTGCGCTGCGAACTCTTCCGAGACGATATTGACAACGAACTCACCTATCGATTCAATATTCCGAAGTGTGTCTTTTTGCAGGCCATCGTGGGAGCGGACTAACGGACAAAAACAAATCATCGTTGGGTCGGCGCTGACCGCAGTGAAGAAACTGAACGGTGCAAGGTTGCGAATCCCGTTTGCGCTGATGGAGGAAACAAATGCGATGGGCCGTGGCACGATCGCACCGATCATCAGTTTGTAGACATTGCGGGGCTCGTGCTCAGATGGAGAGATGACCACCGTACAGGCTCTGGAAAGAGATGGGGAGTTGAGGTATCAGATACATCGCTTATGGCAAGAACGAACTGCGTATGCCTCGTCTGGTGTGAGAGACATTCTGTTGGTGTCCATACCCGATGATTGCTATTTCTGCATCCAGCTCATCCAGTATTCCTTCCATTCGGCGGCTTCACCTGCGGGAAGGACGTGGATCGGATTTAAACCATCGAGCATGACAGCGAATTCATCTGTATGAGTCTTCTTCGCCTGATTGGCGAGCGCCTTGGGATGCGGGCCGTGGTGGATTCCGCGTGGATGGAGCGTGACCATGCCCGGCACGATGTTGTCCTTGCTGAAGAAGTTGCCGTCATGGTAGAATATGAACTCGTCGTAGTCGGTATTCCGGTGGAAGAAAGGAACCTTCAATGCTTCCGGATCCTCTTCGAGCGGGCGGGGGAGAAAGCTGCATACAACAGCGCCCTGAGTAACGAAGGTGGTATGTGCGCTGGGGGGGAGGTGTGCGCGGTGGCTCATGATCGGTCGGATATCACGCATGTTGAGTTTCCATACGGTCAAGTCGCCTTTCCATCCCACAACATCGATGGGGTTCCAGGGATAGACCACGGAAGAAAATTCATCATCCACTTTGATGCGAACTTCCCACTCACGGTTGTCGTCAAGATACGGTTGCGGTTCCGGGGTGACGATGACAGCAGGATCGTACAATGCGTGTTGCCCGATCAATCCTTTGTCCGGCTGCTCGAATTCTGTTTTCGATTGCGTGATGAGGAAGAAATTATCTTTTGTCTTCGGGACTATGCGATAGGTGACGGCTCGAGGGATGATGATGTAGTCACCCTTCTCGAATGTCAGAGGCCCGAAGTCGGTTTCAACAATTCCCTCGCCGCGATGGACAAAGTAGAGTTCATCGCCGTCTGCGTTCCGAAAGTAGAACGGCATCGGCTCGCTGCGACGGGAGACGCACAGCGTGACGTCATTGTTGCCGAGGAATGCGACGGGCGATCCTTTGGGGTCATGCTGGTCGGAAGGGGTCAGTTTGTTGCAGTCGATGCAATGTGGCCTCAACTTTCCTTCAAACCGGATCCAGCCAGTTGGGGGGTGCGTATGGTAAAGGTGTGCGGACTTCCCGAAGAAGCCTTTCCGTCCATGCTCCTCTTCGAACGTCCCGCTCGGCAGTCCGACGTGCGCTTGCTGGGTGGTCTTCCCTTTCTTAAGAGGGTACATTCGATCTCCTTGGGCAAACCTGGCTGGTTCTTGATCGTGCGACGCAACACCCCGTGGAAGGAAGGAGACAGGATGAACGTCAGCTCTTATTCGTTTGTCCAAATATAATAGCAATCAAGGTAAACGGCAAATCGGTGGTGTCTCAGTTTGGCCTGCCATTCCCCGTAGGGGTCCTTCGGACAAATCGAATAGCCTCGCCTCATGTCAAGCGAACTCTCCCCCTCCTCAGGTTGT
>JAERML010000023.1 GCA_016844425.1 Bacteroidota bacterium | reverse complement strand
CTTTCACGATCGGCTATGGTCAGGTAATCAAGGGATGGGACGAAGGGGTTGCCACGATGAAGGTGGGAGGGAAACGTAAACTGATTATTCCAGCGAATCTCGGTTATGGCTCGCGGGGTGCTGGAAGAGTCATTCCGCCGAATGCCGAACTCGTGTTTGACGTTGAGCTTCTTGGCGTGAAGTAGTCCGGCCAACGCTGTTTTTCATTAACATTTGAGGAGACCCTGACGTGAGACGATTGGCCTTTGCTTGTGTGATTGTTTTGGGACTTCCCGTTATGGCATCGGGGCAAGATCGCGGTGTTGGACTTGGTGTGATCATCGGGGAGCCGACCGGCCTAAGTGCAAAGTTCTGGACCTCCTCCCGCAATGCGATCGACGTGGCGGTGGCATATTCATTTCGCCGGAGCGGGTACTTCCACGTGCACGCCGATTATCTCTGGCACTTCCCCAATGTAATCCAGTCGACGGAGCGTTTTCCACTGTACGCCGGCATTGGCGGGAGGATAGGCGTGGGACGGGGGAGCGGCATCTTCGGTATCCGTATCGCAGGGGGAATCGCATACTGGGCGAAGAACGCACCGATCGAAATCTTCTTTGAGGTTGCCCCCATCGTAGACCTTGCGCCTGAAACTGGAGTGTCAGGAAATGTGGGCATCGGTGCGCGTTATTACTTCAACTGACGGATGATTTGTCCGGTCTCTTCGCTCCACTCATCCTTTCTACCCTTACTGGAGGCATCCATGCTTTGTTTTGCTTCATTGTTTACGCTCGTTCTTGTCATTCCGTCCCTTGTCCTTTCTTCCCCGGTCTATGACGCGTTCTTCACCCCAAAGACGTTGCGGGTGGACTACTTCCATACCGGGACAAAAACAGAAGAGTGGTTCAGTCTTGATCAAGTCTATCAGGAGGGCACATGGCCGGGAAGTCGAGTGAACTTCCTCGACACACTGAACCTCGGCGAGTATGCGTTTCGTGTGTACGACAAACCCACAGGAATGCTGCTGTACTCACGGGGTTATTCCACCATCTTTAATGAGTGGCAGACGACAGACGAGGCACTCAATGGTGCAACGAAGACGTTTTCCGAGACGGTCCGGTTCCCTTATCCCAAACGAGCGGTCCAGCTCACAATTGTCCGGCGGGACAAGAAGATGATCATGCACGAAATCTTCTCTCTTGTCATTGACCCTACGGACCCGACGCAGGTCAACAAAGAGGGCCGTTCAGCTTCATTCAAGGTCACACCGCTTATGGAGAACGGCGACCCCTCACAGAAAGTGGATATCGTCATCATGGGGGATGGATACAGCAGGGCCGAGATGGAACAATTCAGAAAAGATGCGAAGCACTTCAATGACGTGATGTTCGGGACGGACCCGTTTTCGGCGAGGAAAAAGGATTTCAACGTCTGGTTTGTGGAGGCGGAATCAAAAGAGTCGGGGATCGACGTTCCGGACAAAAACGTGTGGAAAGGGAACATACTGGGCAACCAATACAACACATTTGGTTCTGCACGATATGTCCTTACCACGGACAACAAGGCCGTGCGTGATATTGCCGGAGCGGCACCCTATGACTTCATCTGCATTCTTATCAACGACTCACGGTATGGAGGCGGGGGTATTTACAATCTCTACGCAACAACCTACACACGGGAGGAGACGAAAGGGCAGGAATGGCAGCGCGACTACGTGTATGTCCATGAGTTTGGACATTCGTTTGCGGGCCTGGGAGATGAGTACTACAGCTCGTCCACAGGCTACAATGACTTCTATAAACCGGGTGTTGAACCATGGGAACCGAACGTGACGGCACTGTTAGACCCAAAGAACGTCAAGTGGAAACAATTCATGACTCCCGGCATCCAAATCCCAACTCCCTGGGAAAAGGCTGCATACGACAGCATCAGTGGTGAGCAGTCGAAGCTTGACCGACTCGCGTCTGATTATTACGCCAAGCGGGAGCCGTTTTATCAGCAGCTGACTGCAATAAGGAAGAATCCAAAACAAGCAGGACACGTGGGAGCTTTTGAGGGATCGGGGTACTCTGCAAAAGGATTGTACCGTCCATCGGTCGACTGTAGGATGTTCTCGTTAAGTCTGGTTGGTTTCGACACGGCCGGCATCAACAGGATGATTGATTTCTATGCGAGGTAGGAGCGAGGCATCCTACTGTTTGGGAAGATCTTCGTAGAGTGCGATGAGGAGATTGTCGGGGTCTCGCAGCTTGATCCAACGCTGCCCCCAGAGGAGTGTTTCCGGTCCTTCAAAGGGCCACTTGCCTCCGAGTTTTTCGACCCAAAGATCAACGGAGCTAGCTCCCAATTGAACATCAACTTTGTCATTCTGAAAAGACTGCATGAACGCGGGACTGTAGCGCTTGTCCCGCCTTGTCATTTCATAGAGCTCTAACCATCCTCGGGATCCTCTCTCCCCGAACCCGAATACACATCCTCTGCCCTGATCCTCCGACCATTCCTGGACTACGTCAAGACCGAGGATTGTGGAGTAAAACGCATGGGAGGCCTCAAACTTCTTGCAGCGAATGACGATCTTGAGTGATAGGGCGGAGACGCTGACTGTCATAGAAGTTTCATAGGTCGGACGGTTAAATGAAGAAGCCCCGCAGCGGGGCGCTGCAGGGCTTCAGGGGAAATGGTCGTCACTTTGATATGGGTTTCTTTTCTTTCGGCTTCCGCCCCACGAACCACCAGACGCCGGCGACCACCACGGCGAAGAGAATGATGTAGAGAATGAACTTCGCATCGAACTTCTGTTGACCCAGCTCGCTCACGTACTTGTCGAGTGCGGCGTACTCCACTTTTCCGAGCATTGATTGCTTGCTGAGGGCGTCGCGCCATTCCTTATCGATCCGCTCCTTCCAGATATCATTCACGAATACTGACGCGTCGGCGCCGCTGGCCTTTGCCGAATCAACGTATGCACGCACGCTGGCTGAAAAGGACGGGCCATCAGAAAACGGTTTGATGCTGACACCCTTCGATGTGAATTCCTGTCCCAATGCTGTCCAGAATACCGAAAGGAGCTTGGTGTTCCACTCAACCAGCACTGAGTCCACATGGTTGCCGGGATCTTCTTGTGCGACACCCGGTGTTCCCCCCTTGGCTGCCGCGGCGCCTTTTCCGGTCTTTGTTGCTGCGCCGCTCTGTGCCGCGTCTGCAACGGCCACAGCATTGAATCTCTCCTTCAATCCGGACCACTTGCTCTTGAACTGCTGATACTGTTCAATGATGCTGGCATAGTCCTTTGCCTGAAGTTGAGTCGATTCGAGGAAGCGCACGTTGTCAGCGGCAACGTCATACACGCGCACTACAACATTCGCCCTTGCCAGTTTCCTGCCGATGGCTTCTTTCTGAACATCGGCCACTTGGTTCAGGTTCTTATCATAGGGGAGGAAAATCGAATCGATCAGCGCAAAGAGGAGTCTATCCTTCGCCTGGAGATTGGACGAAAGCCTCTTCATTGCCTCTCGGAGCGAGGCAACGGAGCGCTTGCTTTCCTGCAATTCTGTGAACAGGCGAGTCCGCTCGGTTCCGAGCGTGTCGAGCCGGGCAGTCAGCAGGAGAATCCTTCCTTCTAACTCCTCGATCTTGACTCCCTGGTTCTGAATGAGATAAACGCGATCATACGTCAAGACGTAATCTGTCCTGAGGTTGTCAATGGCCTCGTCGTATGTTTGCGGGTAGAGGGCTTTGTCGAGGAAACGCACGTGTACCGCGTACTCGGCAGAGAGCTTTTCAAGCCGACTTTTTAGAGAATCAAGCTCCACGAGGGTCATGGAGGAATCGATTCGGTTCTTGATCGCCCGGTACTCGCTTTCGAAATCCTGCTTTACCCGGTAATCTGATTGCTGTGCGTCAAGGCCTTGCGTGATGAGAATGCTGAGCAACAGGAGAGCGCCGATTGTCTTCATTTGGAATCCTCCGCAATATCATCACTGGTCAATCGTAGCGTCATACTGGGGGCGTCAACAAGTTCCACAAACGGTGGGCGTTGGTTCAATGCTGGGTCTCTGAGACCAACTTGAGAGACTTCAACCTTGCTGGTGAGACGGAGTTCATTGGGCGCAGATGCGAACACATACACATTCTTGAATCTTGGGCCGGTGACAAAATAGAATCCCTCGTTGCTGCGGATCATTCGGAGCGTGGCTCCTCTGAGGGCTGAAGAGTCTTGAAATTCCTCCAACGCCAATGCCGCGACATTGAACGTGGTGGGCGAACGGTCTTCTTCAACGATGTTCGTTTCACTAACAGTGAGCCTGGCCTCGACCGGCCACCCGAAGTCGACTTGTTCCAGTGTGAGTGATGCACAGGACATGAATACGGCAAGTCCGGATGTGAGGGTCAACCGGAATAAAAAGGGAGTTGTGTTCATATACTTCCTTGAGTGTGAAGGAATGGCGTTCATGTTCATTGCAAAATACGAATATCGATACGAACGAGCAAGAGAAAGTTTCGCGTGGTAGGATTGAGATCTTGCCGGTACAGGGAGACGAAACTAAAGAAGGCGACGCAGCGGGGTCTTTCAAACAGATGGCCTTTTCTGCGTGTGCACCGTGGCACGAAGTCAGTGTTGACTTCTTGCGCTGATTAGTGTACCTTGCATCAGTCATCCTCGTTCTACCTTGTCTCCCGATTCCTAACATTACGACACAATGCCCAAAGCAGCCAAGAATGGTGGCAAGCGCTGCATCCTCATCGTTGAGGACAGCGTTGATTTCTCGAATCTTCTGAAGTTCATCATCGAAGATGACGGGTTTGAGGGCGTGCAGTTTCCGGTCGAAGGCGAGGATATTGTGGGCTGGGCGAAAGAACACAAACCAGCGACTATCTTGATGGACCTGGCCCTCCGCCGTAAAGGAGGGATGGAGTTTCTTGAAGAGCTGAAGGCAGACCCTGAAACGAAGCACATTCCGATCATGATCATTACAGGACGAGAACTCCCCACCAAGGAAATCCTTGAATTGCAGATGCGCGGCGTGAAGTACCTTCGCAAGGGGAGAGTGGAGATGGAAGAACTGAAGAAAGAGATCAGGGACTCCGCCCGACCCAAGAAAGTCACGCAACCCGCGGAAAAAGAGAAATAGAAAAACCGACGAGTTGCCCATGAAAGTGTTTTGCCCAGCCCTGCTGAGCGGCAAATTTATCCCCGCCAGGTTTACCAGCAAGAATGTCTCCGGTGGTCAGAATCTCTCCCTGCCGATTTCGTGGAGTGAAGTTCCCCCCACGACCAAGTCCTTTGTTTTGTCCGTAGTTGATCACGATCCCAGCGCACAGAGAGCCGTTCACTGGCTTGTCGTGAACATTCCGTACTCTGCCAGGGGAATTCCGGAAGGTGCCTCCGGTGCTTCTCGTAAGCTGCCGGCAGGGAGCATCGAATTGCGAAATCGGTATGGCAATGTGATGTATGACGGTCCTGATCTTCAGAAGGGCTCCTCCCCACGCGAATATCTCGTCACCGTCTATGCCTTGAATGTTCCTGAACTGTTGCTAGGCCCCATTTCGCCGCCCGGCCAGTTCGACAAAGAGATCAAAGGAAAGGTGATCGACCAAGCGACACTCATGGCGATTTATCAGCCATGATGTACGAGAGGGTGGTTATGGTTTGTGAGGCGGGACTCTCAAACCCACCCGCGGAGCTTGCAGGCTTCGGCAACACGCGCAACCCCCACTACCATGGCGGCAAGTCGCGGATGAACCTTTTTCTCCCTGATCGCCTCTTGCACCGTATGATATGCCTTGGTAAGCTTCTGGTCAAGCCGCTGATGAACGAGGCCCTCATCCCAGAAATATGAATAGCTGTCCTGTACCATCTCGAAATACGATACCGTCACACCGCCGGCACTCGCGAGGATGTCCGGGATGACGTGGATCCCCTTTCCGTGCAAAATGAGGTCCGCCTCCGGTGTGGTCGGTCCGTTGGCCAGCTCGCATACTATTCTTGCCTTGATGTTCTGGGCATTGGTCTCGTTGATGGAGTTCTCAAGAGCTGCGGGGTACAGAATTTTCACATCAAGGCTCAACACCGAATCACGGGGAATGGGCTCAGCATTCGGGAAGCCTACGACCGTTCCGTTCTTTAGTTTGTATGTTACAAGATCTCGTGGGTTCAGCCCTTTTGGATTGTATACTCCTCCACGTGAATCGCACACCGCGATCAGTGTCCCGCCCCCCAACAGTTCTTCGTGCAACAAAGCTGCACGCTGACCGGCGTTTCCGAAACCTTGAATGGCAAACGGTCCGGCGGGATCAATCCCCAGAGTCTTGCAGGCTTCACGCACGGTAATCACTCCTCCACGGGCCGTCGCATCGCGCCTTCCTTCCGTTCCCCCGATCTGCAATGGCTTGTCCGTCAAAACCCCCGGTTGATGGCGCTGCACAAGAGTCTCGTATTCATCCATCATCCAGGCCATTGTCTGAGGATTTGTGTAAACGTCTGGAGCAGGGATATCCTTATCGGAGCCGATGTTCTGGACAACTGCCCGGATGTAGGCACGGGAGAGATTTTCCAACTCTCGCTGGGACATCCTTCTCGGATCACATACAACGCCGCCTTTGCCGCCGCCGAGTGGGAGATCCACCACAGCAGTTTTCCACGTCATCCATCCAGCGAGGGCACGGATTGTATCCACAGTTTCATCGGGATGGAACCGGATTCCTCCTTTCGCCGGCCCGCGTGCGGTGTTGTGCTGGATGCGGTAGCCGTGGAAGACTTTCACCTGACCACTGTCCATCTTCACCGGTAATGTAAACTTGAATTCTCTTTGCGGCCAGAGAAGCAGCTGCGTTGTGGCTTCGTCCAGATTCAGTATCCGGGCGGCTTCCAGCACTTGTTGTTGCGCGACGTCAAAGGAGTTGTACGATTTCACGATCGGGGTCCTTTTGGTGATGGTTTGTTCTTGTCTGCGTCCTCTTCTCCATGGACGTCCAGCAAAATTGGGTACCAGCAACGTTTGCACATCAGAGCGCGGTCGACACTGAGCAACACCTGCTCCCAGGGGCTCAGCTGCCCTCCGCAGTGAGGGCACGCCTCGTAGACATCTTTCGGCTTAGATTCTTCGTTCGTCACGCGGCTCCTCCGGTTTCAGAATGACGCCCCTGTGCTGATGACCGTTGATCTTCACCACCAACGGGCGCTCGAACTGCAGGTGGCGTGTGTATACCTTTGCTTCAATGGGCTCACGGCTCAGCAGCCATTCCCAATCCACAAATCCTTCTTTCACTCTGGAGTTGATCGTGAAATATCCAACCATGAACGACGTGATGTTCTGGAAAAAGTGGGATCCCTGCGATGGCGTCACGTCAATATCTTTGAATCCTGATTCGACGATGGCGCGCGCACCGGAGATCTGGTCCCACTTGATTGGGATGCCCAGCCACGGGTCGAGTGTACCCCACCGTCCGAGGCCGATCAGGAGGTACGGGCGGTTCTGTGAGACGAGTTTCTCATTAAACCGACTCACTTCCTTTGCTATATCCTGTGTTTTCGAGCGCTCAAAGCTGTGGATATCCACGATCACAATATCGTGGAGGTCGTTGCTAACGCCGTTCCCAAGCACCTGGTGACTCGTGCAAATCACCTGGGCAGGGTCGATGTCGTCAAGATTCAGTTCTTCCATTTCACGGCTCAGTACCAGCGGCCTCATCTGCAGAAGTCCAAACTCGCGGGGCTTACCCGGGAGGGCAGACATGCTAACCGCAAACTCGATCTCCACCGGAGTCCCCATGCCCCACGTCCCCATATCGAGCAAGAGTTCAAGAATCTGTGGGAGCGGAAAGATCTTCGTTCTCAGGATCGGCGCAAACGTGACCAGCCGGGTGCCGCTTCTGGCGATACCATCACGCACAATGTCATTTTCCGGAGAGTAGGTTGAGCCTACCAACGCAAGGGTCCCATCCCGTTCCGCGATATTCAGGCCGTACTTCTTTACCAGGGTATCCTGCGTCGTTGCTTCTTCGTCTACTTTCCCGTCGAGTTGGAGAGCGAAGAACTCGCTCTGATTATTATTCAACGTTTCTTCCGTTGAGTAGAACTGCAGGAGATGGTTCGGGTACTTCGGACAGAAACGGACAGTGAGTCCGCCATCCACAATGGTCTTACCGAGTCCCAGCGCTGCGGAGACAATACCGTCAAACGACTGCTGCGGCTCTATGGGGTAGAAATTGTATGACTTGGCCACGCCGGAGAAGTCCGGATAGAACCTGTTTTCATGGGGTGCACCGACCATCTTCTGAATAATCACCGCCATTTTCTCTTCTTCGAGTCGGTACGATGTGACCTTGATATAGTCCTTTGCGGATTGATAGAACGTTGATGCGTAGACCCGTTTCATGCTTGTGACGAGCTCGCTCAACCGAACGAAGGGATTCTGGTTGTTGTTCGGGATCATGTACGTCTGTAGACTCCCGCAAACGGATGGTACTGGGAATCCTCGAGCAGACTGGATGAACGCACAGCAAGCGGATCCTTAATCAAGTCAAGGAATGCTGCCAGCTCGCCCAGGACGTTCTCCGGAAACTTCTTTGCATCGAGAAACCGACGGGTGATCTCAGCATCATCGTTCGAGCTCAGAGCGAAACTCCGCAGCTCGTTCTCATCCAGAAACTGATCGAATACATCCGTACCCAGGACGACGGCGGGTGGGACCTCGATCTGTACGTCTTCAAACCGGTCACGGACGTTGTAGTTGTTGATCAGAATATTGACGAACCCCAACCCCCGGGCTTTCCCGCCCAGCGAGCCTCCCCCGATACGCGCAAAGCTGCTGGAGGGGATGAATGTCTCTTTGGAAAATTCCGTGATGATGCCACGCTGACGAAGACGACGGTATTCGCGCAGAGTGGAGATGAGGTCTTCACGCAATGCGGCAGTTGAAGGATAATCCGAAACCTTGCGGGGGCGCAGCTTGTGGGCGAGCCAGAATTCCGTTCGCGCTTTCAGCCAGTTGGAAAAGTGGTTGCGCTCTCCGTGGAAACGGATGCTCTCGTCCGGAACGAACTGCAACTCATACTCCAGCGACTTCAGATCCGAGGCTCTGCCGACTTCCGTACCGTCTGTGGTGCGAAACACGAAGTCGCCGAAACTGAAGAAGTGAATCATGAACTGGCGGAGGTCGTTCAGCAAGGTGGGGGAATCCTTGAGAAGGAATGTTGCCCCCAGCATCCGGGCCTGCCCCTCGTACTCCGAGGTTGTGGATTGAAGAAGGATCGGTATGTCCGGATGGCGTGCTTTCACATTTTTGGAAAACTCGATGCCCGCGCGCGGGTCCGGCTGACCTCCCCGGGCAAAATCAATGTCGGAAATAACTCCAAGGACGTACTCCTCGTACTTCTGGAAATATTCCCACGCTTCCTCATAGGTGGAGCACAGCAGGATCTTTGGCCGCGCCCGCATCCGGAGATAGCGGTGAGAGAGATTGATCCCTTCGAGGATGAGACGCTGCGACTGCTTGAGGATCTCCGAATAGATCATCGGGAGGAAGGAGGAGTAGTACCGGACGTTGTCTTCAATAAGGATGATGGACTGGACGCCGACGATGCGCGTGTCGTGGTCGACGTTAAGCTTGTCCTCGATGTGTTTGATGATGGCGATGATGAGCCGGTAATCCCCCTGCCAGATGAAGATCTTGTCGAAGACCGACGTGTCGTGGTGGGTGAGAAGCTCCTTCAGTTCGCGGTTGTCGTAGGCGAGAAGAACGATGGGGACATCCAATCCTGCTTCTCGTACCATCCGGGCGAACTTGAGGGCATTCATGTCCTCGATGTGGAGCGTGGTGATGATCAGGTCGAAGCGTTTCTCTTCGCCGGCGAGGGCAATGGCCTCCTTACCGCTCGAGACACGGGTCAGCTCGGGGGAGTGGCTGAGGTGGAGCCCCTGGTACTCATTCCGAATGAGCTCATAGAGTCGACCATCCTCCTCGAAGAGGTAGAGGTCGTACAAACTTGATACGAGCAGCACATCCCTGACGCGGAGACGCATGAGGTTCTGGAAGCCCTGGAACCGGGTTCCGTAGCCGTGCTCCACCCAGAACGGGTCAAAATCAAACGAGGCTTTGATCGGCTCGACTGCCATGGCACCTATGGTACGATTGTGTAGCGAAGGAGTTCCCAGGTCACGTTGGCCCAACCGAATCCCCACTCGCGCTTGTGGAGCTTCACGATTCCCACTTGCGGCACAAGCCAGGTGAAGACTCGGCCGTAATCGTTCAACTGGCCCCATTGCTCGTCGATGAGATAACCTTTCGGAAAAGTGGTTGCGAGCGTCGCAACCCGGCCGACTGCAGCGACGCGGTTTGTATCGCTGGCAATGGCCCCACGCCAGGAACTACCCAACACCATCGGGAAAACATATGTGGCGTTGATCCAGAGAGCGGTGGGGGACGGGTGGAGTCTGACTGTGTCCCGAGCATTACTGACGTAGTATGTTTCTGTTCTTGACCGGTACCTCAATCGCCAGATGCGCGCTGACGTACCACTTGAAAGTACTGTGTCTCCGACGATCGTTGTCACCAGCGTGTCCACGGCGGGGATGGTGCTGTCATAGACGGCGTACGTCCAGGTGGAGCCGATCGCATTTGGGAAATCTGATGCCAGAAACGGGGCCTGACTCGATGGAATGCCGAACAGGGAGAGAGAGATCACGCCTGAGAAGTTCGTCAGGGTTATGTTGCAACGCCGTGGAATCCTGCCTGCCAGGTTGTTCACAACAACAGCGACATCCTGCTGAATCGAATCCGAGCGAATCGCGGCACCGAGAAGATCCTCTATGTACACCACTGCTGCGCCTCCGGCATACCCGCTGACGGAGAGAGCATATCTCAAGGAATCACCGGAGAACATCAACGTTTCGGCGCGAGCAAACGTGAACGAATCTGCGTTGACATAGAATGAAAACGCATTGAACGAGCTGGCAAAGACCGGCTGATTCTCCACCGGCCCCGGGTCAACAATTTTGTTTTCGTTGCAGGAGAGACCGGCGAGGCTACTCGCCCCCAAGAACAAAATCAATCCTCTCAGTCTGATCATGTCAATCCTCCTCACATATTTCGCCATCGCCAGCTTCTTCGTTTCTTGGAGTCCCCTGTTACTGGAACGAGCAACGCGCGTTCAGGATCCGTGGATATCTATTTTCAGGTCAAACCCCATCATCTTAATGTCGACCACTCCTGACTTGAAGATACCGAACGGGGTGGCTCGCTGCCACCCCGGGAAGTCATGGCCCTAAACAAGGCCTTGGTCAATCATCGCATCCGCGACCTTGAGGAACCCGCCGATGTTGGCGCCGTTCACGTAGTTGCCTGGCGTGCCGAATCGGTCGGCAACCTCCACGCATGTCTTGTGAATGCTCTTCATGATCAGGTGTAGACGGTTGTCGACTTCTTCGCGAGTCCAGGGGAGTCGCATGCTGTTCTGTGCCATTTCCAATCCTGATGTCGCCACACCACCGGCATTTGCAGCTTTGCCCGGCGCGTACAGGATGCCGGCATCAAGGAAGATTTTCACGCCATCCAGTGTGGTTGGCATGTTCGCCCCTTCGGAGACGACGTAGACTCCGTTTTTCAAGAGATTCTGAGCGTCCTTTGCGTTGATCTCATTCTGCGTGGCGCTCGGGAATGCACACTGTGCTTTGTGATCCCACAGAGGGTTGTGCTCCATCGAAGGATCGAGCGGCTTGTAGACAACATCCTTAAACTCATCCGCATACTCCTTAATCCTGCCTCGACGCACATTCTTCAATTCCATGATAAAGGCAAGTTTCTTCGCATCGATGCCCTGTGGGTCGTAGATGTAGCCTGTGGAGTCGGAAAGAGTCACGGCTTTTCCACCGAGTTGATTGATCTTCTCCACAGTATATTGGGCCACGTTGCCGCTGCCGGAGACGAGGCAGATTTTTCCTTCGAGGGTCTGACCTCGTGTGGCAAGCATCTCCGCTGCAAAGTAGACGGCCCCATAACCGGTTGCCTCCGTTCGGATAAGCGAGCCACCCCAATTGAGTCCTTTTCCTGTGAGCACGCCCGTGAATTCATTCTTCAGGCGTTTGTACTGTCCGAACAGGAACCCGATCTCCCGTCCGCCAACACCGATATCGCCGGCGGGAACGTCCGTGTCAGGTCCGATGTGCCGGAAGAGTTCCATCATGAAGCTCTGGCAGAACCGCATCACTTCATTGTCACTTTTCCCCTTTGGGTCAAAGTCGGAGCCGCCTTTACCGCCTCCCATGGGCAGTGTGGTGAGGCTGTTCTTGAAGACCTGCTCGAAGGCGAGAAATTTGAGAATGCCGAGAGTGACCGACGGGTGAAAGCGGAGCCCGCCCTTGTACGGTCCGATCGCGCTATTCATCTCAATCCGGAATCCACGGTTGACATGGATCTCTCCCTGGTCGTCCATCCAGGGGACACGGAACATGATCACGCGTTCCGGTTCCACGATACGTTCGAGGATACGAGCAGCGCGGTATTCGGGATAGCGTTCGAGAACGAGGCCTAGTGATTCGACCACCTCCTGGACTGCCTGATGGAACTCAGGCTCGTTCGGGTTTTTCGCTTTGATGTGTGTGATGAGACTAGTGACATAATTAGGCATGTACATTGTCGATCCTCCTGAAGAGTTTGGTGGGTGTGTGGTCCTTCATTTTGTCTGCG
>JAERML010000022.1 GCA_016844425.1 Bacteroidota bacterium | reverse complement strand
GCAAGGAGTTCGCGTGCATCACTATAGTTGCGCCGCCACTTGTGAACCGTCGCCATTGATTTCAACAGGTCCGGATCGGTGTTTCCGACAAGGCGCGAGGCAACACGGTATTCTGCCAGCGCGCCTGTGAGATCGCCTTCATCCCTCAGTACATCCCCGTGCAGACGATGGGATGCTGCCGCATCACGATCCTGCTGCAGAACCTGGCGTGAACGTGGTTGCTGCGCGTGCAGCAAGGTACTCACTAGAAGCAGAAGTGCGAGGTGGATACGTACCATCGTTAGCCCTTTCCATTACAGTGGTAAGCAGAGTTTCAAAGACTTCAACTGTGGAGAGAATGTTTGCTCCGACGCGCGCGTTGATTTCCAGAATGCGTGGTACACCGTTCCTGTCTCGCCGGATATCCATGTCGATGGGGCCTTCGAGATGGAGCTTCCGCGCTGCAACGATCGCCACTTCCGCAACATCTCTCCGGATCACCCGTTGGACATGCACCGCGTTTCCAACGATGCCTTCTTTCATTGCCGTCTTCTGAAGAACTGCAACAGACCGCACGTACCCCGCTGGATGTGCAAAGAGGTTCACGTCGCACTCCTCTCCTGGCATGAACTCTTGAAAGACGATGTCCGTCCGGTGTTCTTCTGCAGCCTCCGTGGGATCACGAAACACGGTCACACCGCGTCCTCCTCTCCCGACTCTTGGTTTCGCCAGGAACGGGTATCCCAGCGCCTTGCCTGCATCAAGCGGAGAAGTCACTTCTTCGCAAGAGAACGTCAACGGGACAGCTATGCCAAGCGAACGAAGCTTGTTGGCCGTGAGCAGTTTGTCGTTGGCCATGTCTGTGGCGGCAGGATCGGGGATGAACATCTGAACGCCCAGTTCGCGCACGGTCCGCTTCAACCGGGACACAGCGGGGAGTTCTTCTGAGACAGTTGGGACCAGCAACATCGGTAGCGTCCTGCTTAATAGGCCAACCAGTGTTCCGATGAACGCCGGATCGTCACCGCGAGGAACGATGTGAAATTCATCCACTGGTGTTACCGACTGGACGATGTCGGTACCGATGACTCTGAACTCCCGCTCCTTGAAGAACGACACTGTGGCCCGTCCCGCCGGGCCGCCGACACCCGTGACAAGTACGTTTTTCATGATGACGTCAAATAGTGGATGTGTGTGACAACAATATGTCTGGGGGAATTGCAAACTCCGTACCACCGGAGCGCGGCACTGACACAGTGATTTGACGCTTGTTTCAGGCGATTCGATGTGGTGCGGAGGGGACATGAAGCCAAGCAGCTACACTGGCCCGCGACCGCGAAGCGTCATGGGACAAGAATGCCTCATTTTCTATTTCAGCAAAATCATCGGCATGGTTTTCACGGCTCCTTCCACCCTGAGTTGATAAAAGTAAACTCCGCCAGCGAGCCCTGTTGCGTCTAACATCACCTCGTGGAGCCCCGAAGTTTTCTTTTCATCAACGAGTCTTGCCACCTCTTTGCCAAGAATGTCGTAGACCTTGAGTGAGACGTCACTGGCCGAGGCCAAGTGATACTTTATGATCGTTTGCGGGTTGAATGGATTGGGATAGTTCTGATCAAGAATGGCAGTGGGAAGAGACCTTTCGCTATTGGATGGCGAAACATATGTAATGCCACCATTGGATGTATGCAGAATTGTGCCGGATTCCCCAACCGCCCATCCCGTCAACGAGTCGAGGAATGAAAGTCCAAAGAGACAAACCGTGGTGCCGCTATTCTGCGTGATCCAAGTCCGACCTGCGTCGGTCGTCCTCAGTATCAACCCAACAGGAGGGAGTGAACCGCCGGGGGGAGTCCCACCAGCGATCCATCCGTGCAGGCTATCGGTGAACTCGATGTCCCACGCGGTGAGTGCTGTTCCCATCGTCTGCCGCTCCCACGTCGCTCCCCCATCCGCCGTGTACCAGGCCGATGCAGAATCTCCCGTGACCCATCCCTTCGATCGATCCACAAACTCCACATCCCCCAGCCAACCGCCGATCCCGCGAGCAACGGCGAACCACTGAGCACCCCCATCGATTGTTTTCAGAATGATTCCAGAATCGCCAACTGCCCAGCCGCACAACGAATCAACGAAATGGATACCATACAGCCAGTCACAGGAGTCGACGGTCTGCTGAAGCCAAGTTGTTCCCTGATCAGTCGTTGCAATGATCAGCCCGTGGTCCCCCACCACCCACCCCCGCTCAGGTGATGCGAAGAAAGCACCATACAAGTCCTCAGCTGTGCCGGTGCTGACTGTACGCCAATCAACTCCCGTATTCGTCGTTCGGTATGCAGAGCCTTCTCGACCGAAGATCCACCCTTCGTTCGCTGTGGTGAATAGAATTTTGGTCATGTAGTAAGAAGAGAAGGAGGAACCGCCCGGCAGATATGACTGACCCCATGTGATCCCACCGTTGGTGGTATGGAGGATTGCAAGCCCGTTGCCAACGGCCCAGCCATTCAACGAATCAGAGAACGTAACGGAGTTCAGCGCATACTGGACGCCGCTTTGCTGCCGTCGCCACCCCTGCGCGTGAATCGTCGTCAGGGAGGTCAGAGCCATCAAGGACACAAGCAAAGCCTTCACTGTTCTCGCCCTCCTCAGCCTCTGAGTATATAAGGGATTTGCCTTCCACACTCTCTCACGCGTGAACAATGGCCAGTCATCTGAGTGACGTACGCGGCACCTAGAACATTGCCTGTCCGCTCAATTCACCAGTGGTATGAACACGCGGAAATCTCTCCCTCTCGCTCCGAACCCGTGTTGCCACAGACGGTTGGAGTAGTTCGTTGAACACCTCCAAGTGCGCCTGCAGCGAATGTGTCCAGCGAAACTGGGAAGCGCGTTTCAACCCGCGCGCAACAAGAGACCGCCTGAGATTCTCGTTTGTAAGGACTGTATACATTCCTTCGGCAATTGCTCCCACATCGTACGGGTCCACATAATAGGCCGCGTCCCCGCAGACCTCCGGCAGGCTGGCCACGTGGGAAACAACCGAAGGACATCCGCACGCCATTGCCTCCAGCGGCGGGAGACCAAAGCCTTCGTAGAAAGAGGGGAACACAAGTAATGACGCCTGGTGCAACAGGTCCACAAGTTCCTCTGTGGACACATGCCCTTTGAACTCCACTCTGTGCGGATCAACACCGTACCGTACAAGTCTTACCGTATCAAACACTCTGTCGAACTGATGACGCCCATGTCCCGTAACAACCAATCGGTGCGGCACTCGATCCTGAATCCGCGCAAATGCCTTGAGCACACCGGTGATATTCTTCATCCGGACGATCCGGCCTGAGTACAGGATGAACGGTACAAGTGGAGATAGCACGGGTTGACGTCTCACCACCGCTTCTCCCAATGTCCCATGGTGAATCACCCGGACCCGTTCCGGCTGCACTCCAAAGCATTGTTCTAACAATCCTTTTGTATGATGAGATGGCGTGATGATGCGTCGGGCATATCTCAGCGCGTGTGTGAGAATGTATCCGTAGTAGTAGTACTGCTTCTTGTGGCAACGTTTGAAGAGAAACGGAATCAGGTCGTGGATCATGAGGACCTGGTTTCTGCGGAACAAGACTGCTTCGAGTTGGCTTGTACCAAAGAGCAAATGTTGCCAGTGCTTCATGCCGAGATAGTTCGCATACACCAGGCGAAGCAAATGACCACGAAAGCCATGGTCCGGCGAGAGTCTGGCCGATACCCAATGGACTGTGCAATGCGCCGGGAAGTGAGTATCCTGAAAATGCACCTGTGCAGTCCGATTCATGTAAAGAATAAATGAGTGGGACGTCCGGGTACGCGCGAGTTCCCGGACAATGTTCAAGGTATAGATCCCGATGCCATCGAGAATGCTGCCGAGATTCGTGGCGTTGACGACTACCACATTGACGTGATCGCCCTTACGGCTGGCGTCTTGCTTGCCGTTCATCAGTCGAGGCCCCCCTGCGCCCGGTATGCTGTTGCCACTGTGTCCGGCGCTCCGTCCAGGATCACCCGACCATTGTCCAGCCAGATCAGACGGCTGCACTGCGCTACAAGGAAATCAAGGTTATGTGAAACAAATACGGTCGTGCTGCCGGCTTGCATGAGGCGCTGCATCCGCACAATGCTCTTTCTCATGAAGAACTCATCCCCCACTCCAAATACTTCGTCCACAAGCAGAATGTCCGGCTCCACGTCAGTGGCCAGCGCAAATGCCAGCCGTGCAAACATGCCCGAGGAATACGTCTTCACAGGCTCATCAAAGAACTCTCCCAGCCCGGCAAACTCTCTGATGTCATCAATCTTCTTGCGGACTTCCTCCTGCGAGTATCCCATCAACACGCCGGCAAGATAGCAGTTCTCCCTTCCCGTCAGGTCTGGTTGAAAACCGATGCCAAGTTCAAGCAGGGGGACGATGCGCATGCTTCCATTGACGTAGAGACTTCCGCGCTGCGGCGTGATAATCCTCGAAAGGACGCGGAGGAGCGTTGACTTCCCCGCCCCGTTGCGCCCGATAATTCCCACATGTTCTCCTTCTTGTATCGTCAAGCTCACATCGGCAAGCGCGTGGAATTGCGGGCGCCCATTCCCGTCCAGAAAACCCGAGAGGAAGGACTTGAAACTCCGTTGTGTGATGGCATGCTTCTCGAAACTGACGCCAATATTAAGAAGTCGAAATACTGTGCTCATGTTTTCAGAGATAGAAATAGAATTTGTCTTTGTATTTGTTCACCAGCCCCAGCCCTACCAGAAGACTCACTGTCCCGACCGTCGTCGTCACAAGCCAATCATCAATGCCTGGCCACATGCCGTAGTACACCGGTTTCTGGAAGAGCGCGGCAAAGTAGGTGATGGGATGATATCTGACGATCAACGATTGGAGCGAATGGTCGTGAAAGAGATCCGCCTTGAAAAGAATGGGGGATGAAAAGAACGACAGCATTAGCACCATCTGGACGATCGTGCGGATGTCTCGAAAGAACGTGTACAAGACAGCGCAGACGAGCCCTATGCCAAGTCCAAGCATTGCCCACGGCAGAATCGCGAGTGGAAGAATCAGCAGGTGTACCGTCCAGTTGTCTTTGAGCACGGCGAATAGCGCAAACACAATGACGAGAGAGAACAGGAACTCCACACTCGCAACAATCCAACGGGTGAGGGGAAGGGCGAGGGGGGAAACGTACATTTTCTTCAGGAGCCATTCCCCACCGGCAATGGAATCCATGCAAGTGGTAACAACTTTTTCAAAGTACCGCCAGGGAACGAGAGCGCCAAACAGGAACACTGCGTAGTCAGAAGTGTTCATCCGGTTGACAACTGAAAATACAACACTGAGAACCGTAAGAAAGAGGGCGGGTTCAAGGAAGTTCCAGAGAAAACCCAGCGACGTGTAGCGGTATTTCAGTTTCAGCAGACTCTTTGCATAGAGCCAGGTGAAGCGTTGGGCGGCAATGTTCATTGTTTTCCTTTCATACACCCACAGGTGCCGTAGTTTACAGGTGTAGCAATCGTTTTAATGAGCGCCCGACGCCGCGCACCTCAAGGCGCACAGGGCTCGCATCACCGTTCAGCGCGGGGCCGGTTGCCTTTGCCACCTGAGACGGTGCCGTTCCGGCCCAACTGGTGATCTCAATAGACTTCATCACACAGGAACCGCTCACCACTTTCGCCAGCAGTGCATAGGTATGCTCGTCATCCACATCCACTGTCATGAATACCGACGTGTCGGCTTCACCGGACACAACACAGTGCACGGACTTAACACACTCTACAGCAACTGGTCCGGCAGTGCGATAGCGATGGAGCCTGAGGTCGAGAAGGCTTTCCTCATCGGCTCTGTAGGATGCCAGCTTGATCGAAAACGTGCGTGTGCCCGAACCGAACCAGTAGTAGTCGGTGTGAAGTAGCGTTCCGTCGTGGTCAGGCTTCTGGTTCATCGCAGCAAAAAAATCTGCATGGTCGACAAAGAAGGGGGACACTTCCTTGGGGAGAAATGAGAACGGATGGAGGGTTACCCGCGTCGTATCCAGCAAACTGCGGTACTCCTGAATCCCCGCGGCTAGAAACGAGCGGGATGCCTCGATACCACTGAATATCATGCGGGACCGAACGTTGGACTTCGGCTCCTTGCGCAGTACAAACAGGGCAGATGTATATGGATGTTTCCCACGCAGCAACTGGACGTGCGTGTATTCCTGAAAGAGCGATGTGGATAGTGCCTCTCCGTTGGTATGGCAAAGACCCTTCATGTTTGCGGGAATCGGATAATTGACTTTATGAGGTACGATCGAGCCATCACATTCTGTCTCCGGTGTGAGGCCGCATTCCTCGAAAAGGTCGTTCAGATACGCTCGAGTGAAGACATAGTTGTTCGGATGCTCAATGATCTCCTCGCCATATCCAAGTTCCGTCGTCAGGACATAAATTCCACCATCCTTCAGCACACGGCTTGCTTCATTCAGGTGGAGAAGGAAGTCGCTTCGTGTGCCGATATGCTCGATCGAGCATGACGAGTAGCAGAAATCGAATGTGTTCTCCTCAAATTCCATTGCCCGCATGTCCATGCGGAGAGCCTTCACCTTATTGTCGTCCATGGGGAATGGTTTGCCGGCTCTGATGAATTCGTCAGGATCGCTTGTCTTCGCGCAGTCCCATGTTGTCTGCGTATCATACAGATCAGTCACCACAAGCTGCCTGATATGCGGTGCGATGGCGTACAGAAGCAACTCCCTCCCCCCACCCCTGGAAAGACCCAGTGAGTCGGGTCTGAGCAATCCTCTCTCGCGCAGGACATGAAAGATCATCGCAAACTCCCATTGCTTCCGGTGGAAACGGGGGATTTCTCTCAATTCTTCCCTGATGATCGCGTTGATTTCCGGATGGAACCAATCTGCCGCGTCGCAGATCTTGCTTGAAGCCTTCATACGCACTCCTTGATGGTAAGCATTGTTTGCAGCGCTCGCCGAATGTCGCCGGGCGCGATATCCCCCATGCAGATGCTGGTCCGCATGTTGGTGAGTTTACAGGGGATGCGGTCGTTCCTCCAGCAGGGGACGCAACCCAGCGTCTGGCGGGCATCGAGATACACACAGTGGGGATAGTGCTCTGTTCTCACTTTTCCGTCGATCGGGCCGTACAGCGCCACGCACGGGATTCTCAATGCTGCGGCAACATGGACGAACGCAGAGTCGGGAGCCACGATTGCATCGCAGCCGGCAGCCAGCGCGAATGCGCGCCGAAGCGGCATTCCGGCCACTTTCGTCACTCTTTCGTCGTCAAAACCGTGAATTGCCTCCGCATCAAAAACCAGCACGTGATATTCAAGGACAAGGAGCTTCACTAATTGCTGCATGTGCGGATAGTTTCTGTAGACTTCATCTGAATAGAGCTGTACGCCAATAACGCGCTTCGCCGTCAGACCATGTTCGTGCCAGAAGTCCGCCTGAGATTCTCTCTCTTCCTTCGAGACGAAGTACCGCGGATTTCGATCCATTCGCTGTCGGCGTAGTGCCCCGATGCCAAGCGACCCAGCGAACACATCGATCCTCCCTCTGCGTACTTTAGGTGCTGTTCTACTTTCCACCCTCGACGCAGGACAATCGGTGAAATTAAACCACTTGCGATAGTCCGTGTGCTGGAATGTGTTGCGTTCAATATCGATCAAATGCACGTCCTCGTTTCCTTCGAACACCGGGAAGTACCGGCGTGGAATAGCAAGATGTATTTCGTCGTGCGGGTACTTCTGTTTGAGCGCGTGGAATCCGGGAGTCATCATCAGCAGGTCGCCGATGCCACCCATCGCGCGCGTAACCAGGATGTTCCGCCACCGGCGCGTTTCCATAACCATCGGCCTGTCGGCCCTACCGTTCCCGGCAACAAGGAGCGAGACAGATGGTGCGGATTGTCGGGGAGATTGCTGTACAATGGTTCCGTGCCGTAAGTACGTCAGCCAATACACATAACCAAGCAGTCCCAGCTTGAATATTGCCGACATCCGCGTGGAGCGAATCGCTTTCACATCATGCAGACCGAAATACAGTCGGTGAAGCGCATAGAGAACTTTGTCCGCCGCGGGCACATTGCGTGCAACGAGGATTTTCCATGAACGCCGATAGGTCTTCCTGATTTGTTCCACGAACAGCCGTCGGTCGTCGATATTCATATAGAAATGACGCAGTCCTCGGAACAACAACGCCTTATAGTAGTCGATGTCTCCCCTGAGAAGTGATTCTCTTCCCAGGTGAAAGATCACTTCTGGAATGACGTTCCGGTCGGTGATGATATATGGCCGTTCTGCCAACAATGCAAGAAGCGTTTGTGCCTCGCGAAATTTTCCCAGTGTCGTCAGCACACCAGCTTTCGCGACAAGGGTGCGGGAAGAGAGATCGGGGTAACGATTTACCCCCATCTCTAGCGCCTCCTCATAATATCTGAGGGCCTCCTGTAAAAGTGACAGTCGCGTGAGCTCATCGCCCCACAGAAGTAGCGTCTCGAAAAGCTCGCGCGGAAACGACCGCGAAGCCCGTGCACTTCTTATGAAAAGCCCGACTGTATCGTCGACAAACTCCTTCTCTTCCCTCGCATGCTCCTCGGCCGAAGCGGCCAGGAACTTTCTCAGCTTTTCAACGCCACCATAAACGACTTCGCTCAGGATATATTTATTGGCAAATCGAATCCGCTCGCCTTTTGGGATACCCCGGAAAATCCCATGGGCAATATCGTGTTGACCGGAGAACGCGATGTATTCAAGTTCCTGCAGCTCAATTACATCCGTGGAAGCCGATGTAAGTGATGGTGTGTGATCAACAACCAACATGGGAAGCGGCTCCTTTCCTCAGTGCGGGGTGAAGACACGCTTGGAGGAGATCATGTTCATGACGGGCCAGCGATTGCAGTTCACCATACCGACCGGAGTTGAACCCAGTCGGCGCGGGGCGCTCAAAACTATGACAAACGTTGATCGCCTCCTCATAAAGGCCAATCTGGTTCAAACAAATAATCTGACGGTAGCGGCTCTCAGGATTAAGGGAGGAGGCAAGAGACTCAACACAGCGGTACCATTTCAACGCATCAAGGTACCACGACCGGGCCTCGAGACAAACAGCATACCAGAACATCGCCTGGTGATAGGTCTCGGTCTCCATCCCAACAAACGTGCAGTACTCTATTGTCTGGCGAAAAAGATCTGCAGCTTTGGCGTGTTCCTTTGCCTGCATCAGTACCCAGCCGGCGCGGAAAAGACTGTTCATCTTGCACGATGGCGTAGCAGCAGCCTCTGCTGCTTTATGGTACAATCGGACTACTTCGTTGCGATCCCCGTGCGGCAGCTGCTCAAGGCACCATCCTGAGTGAAAGGAGATTTCCCCCGCGTCACAGTCCGGATGACCCACACACGCAAGAAACAAGGTGTACGCCTCGGCGAATTTCTCCTTCCGTTCAGCACGCAGCGCTTGTTCGTATGTCGACATGACGTCCATTACCGGCAGCATCAGTTGTTCTCGCCTCCCTGATCGATCCACGCGGCAATCATTCGTATCACGTCCGCCGAAAGAGGCTGTCCCTTCTTCGGCATTTGTGTGCCGCATGCCGTGCCCGAGATTCTTTTGACCAAGACACTTGATGAGGAATTCCCCCGCTCAACTCTTTGCTCCGATGTGCAACCCGCGTTCGCCGCCACGCCGACGAGGTTCTGGTAACTTCGTTCTGCATCCAGATACATTCCGGCACTTCCATCATGACAGCCGGTGCTGAACGCCAGAGCGCTGACAACCCGGGCGGGGCTCACTTGCATGGAACCTCCTCGTGTGATCTCTGCATAGAACGTATCCGCGAGCGATAGCCTTCGCGCTGTGCAAATGTTGCCAATCGGTCCGCCAGCAATTTTCGTCCACGATGAATCCGCGAACGGATTGTCCCGATCGGGGAGTGGAGAAACTCGGCGACTTCTTCGTATGTGTATCCTTCGATGTCACTGAGGATGAGCACGGTCTGGTAGTCCGGCGGAATCGTGTCAAGTGCAGAAGCAACTTCATCGCTGAGGTAACCAACCTTCATGTGATAAACGGTCCCATCGTTCACATCGATGTGTATCCCTCGCCCGGTGTCGTGACCTGTGCCGCCCACGTAACGCATTTCCTGAAAATCGACCGCCGTAGGTTCGTGTTGTTTCCGATGATAGTTGTTGATAAAGGAGTTCTTGCAGATCTGGTACAGCCATGCACGACAGTTGGTTCCTTCCTTGTACGTGTGGAAGTAGCGGAGTGCCTTCAACATGGTTTCCTGCACAAGGTCATGTGATGACTGTTCATCCCGGCAGAGCTGGAAAGCAAAATGCTGAAGCGCATCGAGATGAGTAAGCGCTTCGCGTTCGAACAAAGAGTCTGTTGCCATGTGATCAGCTGACGGAGTGATGGATGAAGTGTTAGGCTGGCTAACAAAGGTCAAGCATCATGCCACACTCAGACATGGAGACCTTGTGGGGAAAGCACGCTACATGCAGAAAGATCTGCCTGTTAGACCCTGTAGCACCAATGCCACAGGGAACGACGAAGGCGGGCTGAAGGATTCAGGTGGTTCAATCGCGGAACGAGGAGGGATCGATCGAGTAGTCCGTCATCTTTCGATAGATGGTTTTCCGATCAACATCCATCAGGCGGGCGATCTGGTTGATGTTGCCCTTGTGCAGCCTGAGCATCCTGAGAAGGTATTTTTCCTCGGCGTCGCGTAGAATGGTGCCGAGGTACTCTTTGTACGGGGTATTAAGATTCACTGCTGCCGTGGGATCGATGGCTGCCGGCTGCACCGGACGTTGTTCGTTGGTCGGCACCTCGATCCCCGTGATGGTATCACCCAAAGTCTTTATCATTGCCCGTTTCATCAGGTTCTCGAGTTCACGGATGTTGCCGCGCCATGCATAGTTCATCATGTCACTGATAACGTTCGGAGCGATGAACTTGACGCGCCCACCTGCAAGGTCTGCGTGACGCTGAAGGAAATACTCCGCAAGCAAAGGAACGTCCTCCAGCCGCTCGCGAAGCGGGGGAAGCGTAATCGGAAACACGTTCAGTCGGTAGAACAAGTCCTCGCGGAAGTCCCCCTGATGTGCCATCATTTCAAGGTTGCGATTGCTGGCCGCAACCACGCGCGTGTCGACGGTGATCGTATTGTTCCCGCCGACTCGTTCGAACGCCTTCTCCTGGAGCACGCGCAAGAGCTTCGTCTGTACGGACGGAAAAATGTCGCCGATCTCGTCAAGGAACAGCGTTCCCAGGTGCGCCTCTTCGAACTTGCCCGACCGTTGTTTCAATGCGCCGGTAAAGGCTCCTTTTTCATATCCAAACAACTCGCTCTCAAGGAGGTTCTCTGGAATCGCGGAGCAGTTGACCGCCACAAAGGGGTGCCCCCGCCGCTTGCTGTTGAAATGCAATGCGTGCGCCACTAATTCCTTTCCCGTTCCACTCTCCCCCTGGATCAGAATGGTGACGTCCGTATCGGCAACCTGACGGATCTGAGTGATGACGTCTTTCATCTTGTCGCTGCGCGTAATCATGTTGCTGAAACTGTAGGTTCCGCGGAGCTCCTCCCTGAGCATTTTCAGCTCGCGGTCCTTGATCCGGATATCCAACACCCGACGGATCTTAATAAGCAACTCGTCGTTGTTGGTCGGTTTCGTCAAATAGTCAACCGCACCGAGACGCATGGCCTCCACTGCGGTCTGGATGGAACCGAAACCGGTCACCATCACCACCGGGAGCTCCGGCCACCGGGCACGGGCTTGTTGGAGCAAGACGATACCGCTCATTTTCTCCATGACCATGTCGGAGAGGAGCAGATCGAATTCATTCCTTTCCAGGAACGCAAGTGCTTCCGTGCCGTTGGTTGCAAGCGTCACGCGATATCCTTCGTCCTCCAGCACAGTCTGTGTGGCAACACGGAAGGCCTTGTCGTCATCGACGACGAGGATGTTTTCACGCACGGGATGTTCGGGCTGTTCTATCGGAGTCATGTTGTTCGCCATTCTGTTGAATCGTGAGCGGGAGCTGGATGGTAAACGTTGTCCCTTTGCCCACCGTACTCTTTACTGTGATTGTCCCCTGGTGCTGCTGAATAATGCCGTACGTTACCGCGAGGCCGAGGCCAACACCGCTGACCTCTTTCTTTGTCGTAAAGAAGGCTTCAAAGATACGCCCCATGTGTTCGGGTGGGATTCCTACTCCTGTGTCTGCGATTTCGATGTTCAATTGTCCATGACTGGCAACAACTCGGATGGTAATCATTCCGCCGTTGGGCATCGCGTCACGGGCATTCAGGATCAGATTGAGAAAAACCTGTTTGAGTTTGTCTCTCGACCCTTGGACAGAAGGAAGAGTCGCCGGCATGTCCATGACAAGTTGTATGCCACGGCTGTGGAGCGGCTCCCGGTTTGTTCTCGCAATGTCATCAAGAAGATTGGCAATGTCGATCGGCTCTTTCTCCATCTCCACCACGGACCCGCGGTAAAACTCGAGCATGTGTCGTGTCAGCTTGGCCATACGCGTCACTTCTTCGAGAGCCACCGTGATCAGTTCCCGAGCCTGAATATTGCCATTGATTTTCCGGAGTGAAGATTCCAACAAACTCTGAATGTTATGGATCGGGTTGTTGATTTCATGTGAGAGTTGTGCAGTCATTTTTCCGGTGACGGCAAGACGCTCACTTCGCACGAGTTCCTCCTGCGCCTGCCGCAGTTGCCGCAGGGCTTCCTCCACCTCCTTGTTCCGTTCCGAGAGGCTGACGTTGGCTCTGTCGAGTTGGGCAATCTTTTCCTTAAGGGAGGAGCGCATCTCGTCGAACTTGACGGTCAGGAATCCCAACTCGTCCTCCGGTCGTGATCGTTCTCCCCGGGGGTCGCGATCGGTAGCAGGAGGGAGCCCCGGGATGGCATAGTTGAGGTTCCCGGTGCTAATCTCACGCGTCGCTGCCACAAGGCGGTCCACTGGTTTTGAAATAAACCGCGTGAACGTAAGCGTCGCAACGGCAATGGCCAGTCCCGTAAACAGGACAAAGATGAGGAACGAGCGTTTCCAGTTTCCCTCGGCTGCCCGCGAGAAACGCTCGAAGGAAATGTGAAGATCCGTGGCTCCCAACGTATAGCCGACCGGGACGGCGTGGCACTTCTGACACACGTCTGTTGCCGTAAACGGGATCACTCCGCGAAAGCGGTCTCCCTCGCGGCTGAACACCGGTTGACCGGTTTCGAGAACACTCTCTTCGACCCCGTCATGGGGGCGCAGGGTCTTGTATTTTGTTTCAAGCCGCTCGATACGTTCCGGCGTCAGCAGCTCTTCCCGGAGCCGGAGATCGTTGACGAGAATATGCACCGTATCAAACTGCTGAACCTCTTTCACCCGTTCAAGAAAACTCTCGTCGACTTTGTAATTGTTCACCATCATGCTGACAAGGGATTCTTTGATAATGTCGGCATATGTATGTGCAGAGAGCTGCGCCTGCTCCATCATCTCTTGTTCTTGAAAGTGATTCTGCAGAGCGACACTGAGAGAAATGAAAAGAAGGAAGAGCGGCAGAATGCCCAGGAGAATCTTACGTGAAAGGGGAAGCCGTCGGAAGAAGTGCATGCAATCAATGCCCTGCGAGAATGTTGAGGTTCACAGGAATCCTTTCTGAAAAGTTACCGATTCACGGCGTGAGAATCAACGCGCTCAACGCTGCCTGGAGTATTAATAGATAGTGACCAGCAAATAGTTGCATGCCATGTTGAATCTCCACTGGCATTCATCTATATTGAGCCTACGCACCGCATCGCCCATGACTCCCTTCAGCCCCGAAACAACGCAGCTTCTTAAGGACCTCGATGTTCTCTCGGAACACACGTTGACCCGACCTAACGACCTCGCCGGGCTGGTTGACGCTGCCCAGCAGACGGGGAAGCATGGCGTCCTCGCGGATTTGAGCTTCCACGCCAAGTTCGTAATTCGGGCCCGGAAGATAATGAACCGCATTGGCAAGGATGCAGAAGGCTATGAGAATCTTCGGCGCGAGTTCACCGATGGAATGGAGCGGGCTTCCGGTCTGTTGCGGTCCCTGATCAGGGAGACTTCCCCCGGGTTGCAGCACCACATCACTGTCACCTATCTCCATCTCACAGGTGACTCATTGCAGAACCTGCTTGACCTTTTTTCTGATCTCGCATGGTATAAGAACTGGTTGATCGATCATCCAGATGATCCACGCAATATACCATAGCCGGGGCGCGTGGATTGAAAAGCGGACGAAAAATTTGTACATTGAAGTATGCGTTCCCCGTCACTCTCACCCATTTGGCGTATTGCACTCTTCGTCATGGTGGTCGGCAGCATCCTCTGGCTGGGCGGCGTGAACATCCGCGTGATCATCGGAAATGACATGCTCAAGGCGGGGACGCTTGAGTTTGAAGAGTATATTGCCCCCGAGGCAGAGAGCGAAATCTATCGGATGATCTCCTACGCCTCGCTGGTGACGATGGCTGGCTACCTCAGCGTTCTGGTGGGTAGCGTTGTCTTTCTTGTCTCGTCGCCGTTCCGCGTGAAAGAGCATGGGTGGCTGTTGATGAGTGCAATACTGTTCTATGCGTTTGTTCCGGTGGAACTCTATACGATGTATCTCGATGCCCGGATGGTGTACGAAACGTTCTTTACGACTGCTAGCAACGATGTTTTCCGTGAGCTCTTCGTCGCCCGGGTAGGGGCACTGGCGGGCGTTCCACTTATTGCGCTCCTTTGTTACTATACGATCATTGGCCTTGTGATTTTTCAACCATTCAAGAAACCGCTCCCAAACACCCCATGAAGCAGGAAGAATTGCTGGTAGAGCTGGAAGCCCTGACCCCACAGCTTGGCGTCACCATCCGTTATGAGAAGGGGGACTTCGAAGGAGGGTACTGCATCTTGCGGGACGCGAGGATTTTGCTGGTCAATAAACGGTTGATGCCCAGACGCAGAGCTTCGGTCCTGGCCGTGGCCCTTCACGAGATTGGTCTCGACAATCTCTTTATCAAGCCCGTCGTCAGGGAGTACATCGAAGATGAAGTCGCTCGCACGCTCCGTGCCGCACGCCCATAGGTCATAATATGATCAAGGGCGTCATATTCGATCTTGATAACACGTTGGTAGACTTCATGGCGATGAAGCGCCAGGCGATCGCCGCCGCGATCAACTCCATGATCGACGCGGGACTGAAGCTGGCACCGGCTGAGGCGCAGGAACGGATAGATGCCATCTACAAAGAAAGGGGCATCGAGTTTCAAAACGTTTTCGATCAATTGCTCTACGATGTGTTTCAGAAGGTTGACTACAAAATCCTTTCAGCGGGGGTCATTGCATACCGTCGAGCACGTGAAGCAGCGCTTGTCCCCTACCCACACGTGAACATCACACTCGTGGCTCTGCTCAAACGGGGTCTCAAGCTCGCAGTCGTATCGGATGCACCAGGTCGAGAAGCCTGGCTCCGTCTTTGCTATCTCAATTTTCATCATATTTTTGATTACGTCGTCACGTTTGAAGATACGGGTGAACGGAAGCCGAGTCCTGCCCCGTTCCAGCGCGCCCTGCAGTTGATGGGTATCCTACCGCATGAAACACTGATGGTGGGCGATTGGGCAGAGCGCGATATGGTTGGAGCTGCGAAGGTGGGAATTACCACTGTATTCGCCCGGTACGGCGACACATTTGGGACCGTCGAGACCAATGCCAAGTACGATATCAATGACGTCTCAGAGTTACTGAACGTGGTGGATGTGGAGAACTCTCTCGTCCGGACAGGATAGCGCAGATGGTTCGAGGCATTGGCGTTGATATCATCGAGATTTCGCGCATCCGACAGAGCATCGAATCGGCAGGAGACGGGTTCCTGGAAAAGGTCTTCACACCCCGCGAGATCGAGTACTGCAAATCCAAGCAAAACATGCACCAGCACTTCGCCGCCCGGTTTGCCGCGAAGGAAGCTGTCGGCAAGGCCCTGTCAACCGGGTGGCGGGGAGAATTCCGTTGGAAGAATGTGGAGGTCATGAATGATGCATCTGGCCAGCCGCGGATCACCCTCCATGACACCCTGAAAGACCACCTTGCCGGCGCGATGATCTTCGTCTCTCTTTCCCATTCAGAGAGTCATGTTGTTGCAATGGTCGTTATCGAGGAGAAGGACGTGTGAAGCTGACAATCTACAACAAGATGATGATCGGGTTTACCATCATCATCCTGATCTTGACCATTGGAAACGCATACATGTTGTTCGAATTGTACGCCGTCTCGGACAAGACGAAAGTCACCCTCACATCCAACGTGCAGGCCATCGACCTTGCAAAACAACTCCAGACGTTGTTCTATGAAGAGGAGGCGTACGCTCAGAAGTTCCTCATCGCCTACGATGATGTGTACTACGCCATGCTGGATGAGCGGACGCGACGGTTCAACGAAGACATGGATTCATTGACGGCTATACCGTTCGCCCAGGAAGAGTTGGATCTTCTTGCAAATGTCCAGCGCGTCCATAACGGCTTTGCTGATGGGCTGGCGCGGAGACGCTTCGCTCCAGGCACTTCCACCGAAACAGGCATACGGATCCCTGTGCGACTGGACAGCGCCCGAACGATGCTCGATCGCTTTATCCGGATCAATCAGTCATCCATTGATGCCGCCATGGCGACCGTGGAAAACACCACCCAACGCTCGGTCAATGTTGCTCTTCTGCTTACTCTAGGTACGTTACTGATCGCGGTCTCGCTAGCTCTTTTCATCACGCGCACAATCACGCGTCCGCTGGGGCATGTCATTCGAAGCACCGAGCAGATCGCTCGCGGCACTTTCGACCCGATCCGTGTCACGTCCAACGACGAGATAGCCTCTCTCGCGGACGCCGTCAACGATATGAGCGAGAAGCTCAAGAAGATCAACGAGTACAAAGCAGACCTCATGCATCAGATCTCCCATGAGCTTCGGACTCCATTGCAGACGATCCTCTCGGCACAGTTCCTCCTTGCAGAACAGAGGTTGGGACCATTGAACATGGAGCAGCAGAAGCTGCTCGGGTCAATCCGTGGCAGCGTAGACAAGCTGATGAAATTCACCAACCAGTTTCTCGATCTCGCCAAGGTGGAGGCCGGCATGATGGACTTCCGCCTCCTCCCATGCGACATTGTATCGATTGTGACGTCAGCTGTGGAAGAAGTAAGGTTGCTGGCTACGCATAAGCAGATCATCGTGAACCTTGCAACCACTCCGGTTCCCCATGCCATGGCAGACTCCGAGAAGCTGTCACAGGTCTTTGGCAACCTCTTGAGCAACGCGCTCAAATACACCGACAAGGGAGGGATGATTCACGTATCGATCGTCCGGGCAAGAAACAAACTCCTTGTTTCTGTGAAGGACACCGGGGTTGGGATACCACAGGCTGATCTTTCCCGTGTCTTCACCAAGTTCTATCAGGCCAGCAATGCCTCCAGATCTGGTAGCAAAGGGACGGGTCTTGGCCTTGCACTCGTCAAGGCGTTTGTAGAGGGGCATGGCGGGCGCGTGTTTGCTACAAGCACAGTCGGCGCAGGCTCGACATTCACGGTAGAGCTGCCCATCCCGGAGACACTCCAGACACCAATCCGTACTGTAGATGTGAGCGCAACCCCGAGCGTCTTGCATGGATAGACTTTATGTGGTGATAGCGATTTGTCTTGTCTGTGCGGGATGTGCCAGCCCGCGCATCGATCTTGATACTGAATCGCGCGCGCAGCGGCACATGTTTCTTGGGGACACTCTCGAACGGGCGGGGGAATTCCCCGAAGCATTGCTCGAATACGGCCTTGTGACCGAGCTATACCCCAAGAGCAGTCATTACCCTCTGGCAGTCCGGAAGATTGCGTTCCTCTATGCCAACCCCGGAACGACTGTTGCAAACGACAGCGTTGCTCTCTTCTGGCTGAATACATACCGGCAACTTTCCCTCCCCGCCACTGAGCGACAGATGGTTGATCTTCTTCAAGTTCTGTTGACACAACTAAGGAGAGTTCGGACGGAACTCTCTCAGGAAACCTTGGTTGCGGATAGCCTTGCGTTTGTGGCGCGGAGACAGGGTGGTGATCTTACCACGAAGGCTCGCCGCATCCAGGAGCTGGAGCAACAACTTCAGCAGGCAACCAATGAGTTGACAAAGCTGAAGGAAGTGGATGTCCACATTTCCCGCAGCAGGGAGAAGAAATAGGCCTCGGTTCACGGTTCTTCCCACAAGTTGCATGTCAAGCAGAGAATGGTTATTTTTTTCAGGCATCGCCCAAGTCCATGAGGTCCTCATGAAATCGCTCGGCATCAGGAAACTCTACTACTCCATCAGCGAGGTCAGCAAGATCACCGACCTCGAGCAATACGTTCTCCGGTACTGGGAATCGGAGTTTGAGGAACTGAAGCCATCGAAGAACCGGGCCGGCAATCGAATCTACACAAACCGGGATATCAAGCTCATCCTGTATATCAAGAAGCTGTTGCGCGATGAGCGATACACCATCGAAGGAGCAAAGCAGGTTCTGAAGTCCTACACACCGGAGGAGGACACAGGCGAACAACTGGAACTCATTGATGCACCAAAACCGAAAATAAAGATCGTCGACGAACAACTCCGCTCAGATGTGGTGGAAGTAAAGAAGTTCCTGGAGGACTTACTGCAGAAGCTGAATTAGGAATACCGGAAACGGAGCGTAGCGCAGCCCGGTAGCGCACCTGAATGGGGTTCAGGGGGTCGGGGGTTCAAATCCCCCCGCTCCGACAAGAGAGAAAGAGCATCAGAGAACTGATGCTCTTTGTTTTGCTCCCCCTTGCTCCGCAATTCTCTTTGCTCTCCCGAGCCATGATCGACGGATCAATCCACTGAAGGGTTTGACCACGAACCAATAGACTGCAAATCGCTTTTGTAGCTCCTCATTTTCAATCTTGATGCGCGTTTCTGTGTAAAGAATTGTCCTGCCCGTTGCCTCGCTCATTGTTCCCATCGCGGTAACGAGCATTGCGTGATCTTGCGAGGGTGTGCTAAACCACTCTTTCGCTTCTCTCATCGTAATCCGACTCCCCCCTATTCTCCATGGCCGACAGATCATACCAAATACGAGAGACCCCGGGGCATCTTCTTCTAGTAGAGTG
>JAERML010000160.1 GCA_016844425.1 Bacteroidota bacterium | reverse complement strand
CAGGAACTGGAGATTATTAGCGGGACGTTCAACGCTGAGTATGGCCAGGCGATGTCCGGAGTGGTAAACCAGGTGACCAAGGATGGTGGCGAGAGATTCGACGCTGACCTTTCATTCTACACCGGTGACTATCTCAGCTCGCATACAGATCTGTACCAGAACATCAACAAGTTTCGGCCGCAGGACATCTACAATCTCGAAGGGAATATCAGCGGCCCGGTCATCGGACTTCCAGGTGTCACCTTTTTCGTTTCCGGAAGGTTGTACTATAACGACGGGTACCTGTACGGCAAGCGAACGTTTCTCCCCACCGACTCTTCTAACTTCACTAATAATGACCCCTCGCAATGGTACATTCAACGCTCGGGCGACAACAAATATATTCCTCTTAATCCGGATGACCGGTGGACGCTACAAGGAAAAATGACGTTCGACCTCTTTGGTTCGGATAAGCTTCGGGTGCAATGGCTTCACCAGGAGAGTAATTCGAGGGCATACGATCATCGGTACAAGTACAATCCGGACGGAACCTACCATCACTTCGGCAAAGGCAATCTCGCAGGGTTGAACTACACCAGTGTCTTCAGTTCGTCCACTATTCTAGATGTCAATGCCGCCTGGTTTTCCAACAGGGAAGATTCGTACATCTACGAGGATCCATATGATCCCCGTTTTCCCAATTACCAGCGTCGACTTGCCGCGAGTGGACCCGCCTTCTACACGGGTGGTGCAGAAAATCTTCATCGCCATCGAGAGTCAAGGTACATCACGCTCAAAGTGGATCTCCTGAGCCAGCTGACACACGAGCACCAGATCAAAGGAGGAGTGGAGGCAAAACGTCACAGGATCTGGATCCACAACTTCGGCATCCAGAACGACCAGAGCACCGGGTTTCAGCCCCGGCCTGTGGAGTTCGGCAGTTCGGAGTTCGCCCACACGACCATCAAGCCGGAACAGTATGCAGCATATGTTCAGGATAAGATGGAATTTGAGGACATGATCGTGAATGTAGGAGTCCGATGGGACTTCTTCAACCCGAAGGCAAACGTTCTTGTGGACCAGCTCCGTCTCGGGCAGGAGCCTCGATTCAAGAAAGCTGCAAAGGAAAACCAGATCAGCCCGCGATTCGGCATCTCTTATCCGATAACCGATAGAGGCGTTCTGCACGTTTCCTACGGGCACTTCTTCCAGGTTCCTCAATTTGACCTGTTGTATTTGAACCCCGCGTACAACATCCGTGCAACGGACGCCTTTCAAGTCGGAAATCCGGGGCTGAAATCGCAGCGGACCGTTGCCTATGAGTTGGGACTGCAGCAGCAGCTGAGTGAGGAAATCAAGATCGAGGTGACGGGTTACTACAAAGACTTCCGCAACCTTATCGGTACGCAGATTTTCGATATCGGCAACGGGAACAAATACGCGCAGTATGTCAATCGCGACTATGGCAACGCGCGAGGCATTATCATCTCGCTCGAGAAGCGACACAGCCACAGGTTTTCGGCAACGCTTGATTACACCTTCCAGATTGCGCAGGGAAATGCCTCGGATCCGAACTCGGTGTTTCTTGACTACCAAACGGATCCACCCCGGCAGCCGCAAAGCCAACTTGCACCCCTCGATTGGGACAGAAGACATTCCTTGAATGTTACAACTACCATTGGTGAGTTGACGGACTACACGGTCACATTCATCGGCAAGCTCGGCTCCGGGCTTCCATTTACACCTGCGTTCCAGAATCAGCGGACCGGCTTGCTGAACAGCGAAACCAGGCCGACCACCGTGACTGTCGATATGTACGCCACAAAGTACTTTGACATCTTTGATCACCCTCTCAACGTCTTTCTGAAAGTATACAACCTGTTTGATGCGCGCAACGAGCTTGATGTGTTCACCGATACCGGGCGTGCGGGGTATAGCATCGAGGCGAACTTCTCAGGGGCGCCACGCGGCATCAACTCGATTCAGGAATTCTATACGCGGCCCGAGTTCTATTCGGCCCCGCGGCAGGTTGTCCTGGGAATCGGTGTCTCAATCTGATGTGATGAACCTATGAAAACTCCCATGTCTCTCGATCAAGCACGCTTTGCGGCAGTTCTCCCCTTTCTGGTGATTGTGACGCTTCTTGCCGGAGAAGCAATGGCGCAACGATTCATAGACCCCAACAAGGGAAACATTATCTACACCAAGAAGGGGATCATGGACGGCAACTTCGTCCGAACCATTTACTACAATCATGGCGAAGTTGCGCACTACCCGGACAAACCTTCCGGGGAATGGCCGAAGGGGACAGGTCACCAATACCTTGATGGGATTGCTGTAATCGTTCAAACAGAGATTCGCGATTCCTCCGGGGTATTGATCCATCCTCTTGAGACAAACTACCGCGAGTTCAACCGGAAAGACCCCGTAAGTGGCATTCCGTGGGGATGGGCGCCCCTTCCTGGATATTCGAACCCGGCTGCAACGGAGCCGGCGATGAGCAACAAACCCTCCACATGGCCAAGCACCTGGCCTGATCGTTCGTCCGACTGGAACGGACTCTGGAACGGGTTCTTCGGACGCGGAATCCAGAACGCTGATCTCGAGACGTACTTTAGAATGGACGACGCGCCGGACAAACAATATCGATACTGGCCCGACCCGGCAGACAGTTCCCGCGGTGGACTGGGCTTACAAGTTGCAGTGCGCGGATTCCAATGGTCACAGGTTCTGGCAGCCGACGTGATCTTCTGGTACTACGAGATCACCAACATTTCACAACAAGACTACACGAAGACGGTTTTTGCTCAGTATGTTGATTGGGGCATAGGCGGGACAGAGGACTCGAGCGATGATCGGGGGTTGTTCGATAAACTGCTCGACATCGCTTGGGCCTTCGACGGTGATGGTATCGGTACGCCAGGGAACTGGGGCCCAGTGGGCGTAGCGGGCTACGCATTTCTTGAAAGCCCCGGTATTGCCGTGAATGGAATCGATGACGATGACGATGGGATCAGCGATGAAAGACGCGACAATGATGCGGGCATCCGTATTGTCGGTGCACAAAACGTCATCGCCTATGTGCAAAGTACCTATAACGTTCAGAAGTTTCTCACTTTTTTCAATTATGAAAGCGTCGAGGACATCCCTGCCGTACAGCAGGGTTACGGCTGGACAGGTGAGGAAGAATTCGATTGGCGCGGGTTCAACGATGTCAACAACAATGGTATGTGGGACGATGGGGAACCGCTCAACGACGATGTTGGGAGCGATGGGCTTGGTCCCTTCGATGCTGCGTATCCAGGGCCAGACGCTGACGCTACACAGGGGAACGGAAGACCAGATCAGGGCGAGCCGGAGTTTGGCATTCTCGACAAAGACGAGTCGGATCAAATCGGCCTGACGGGATTCAGCATCTTCCCTGTCCATTTCTATGAGCTTACCAACGACGAACAGAATTGGCAGGTATTGACCACACCGATTGATACCACGGGATTCCAACAGCTCAACGATGTGAATCTCGGGATGTATTTCTCTGCCGGTGCCCGTCCATTGGGAACATTCCCGGGGAATCTGTTCCCGCTTCGGCGGCAGGAGACGGAACGCTTCTCTATGGCTCTTCTATTCGGGAACGATCGCGACGATCTGGTGCGAAGGAAGAAGACCGTCCAGCAGATCTATAACGCAAATTATCGGTTTGCAAAACCGCCGGATAAGCCGCGAGTTACTGCAATCCCGGGTGATCACAAAGTGACTCTGTACTGGGATGACAAGTCGGAGCGCTCGTATGACCCATTCTTGAGAGAGTATGATTTTGAAGGGTACCGTATCTACCGGAGTACGGACCCAAGTTTTCTGGGAAGTCTCCTGATCACTGATGCCTATGGCCACCTCACCTATCGCAAACCAATTGCTCAGTTCGATCTAAAGGATGGCCGACGCGGTCTCCAGCCCATCGATGTCAACGGTGTCAAGTTTGATCTTGGGAACGACACCGGACTTCGCCACACATATGTCGACAATGAAGTGCAGAATGGCCAGACGTATTACTATGCCGTAGTCTCGTATGACTACGGGCTTGTCACCGTCTCCACGACCGGACTGCTTGACGGCATTCCGCCTTCGGAATCCTCAAGCATCATCAATGCGGACGTCAACAACAACATTAAGACTGACGTCAATACGGCAGTCGTCGTTCCCCGCGCCCCTGCTGCCGGCTATGTGAGGCCCGGTGTTGATGGGAATATTCTCCATGACGGTCCCGGTTCAGGACGTCTCGATGTAGCTGTCCTTAACCCCGACTCAATCCTGGACGGCCACATCTACAGAGTCACATTTACCAACCTGTCCGCCTTCCAAAACAATCCGATTTCGACGTTCCGGTTTACGGATGAGACAGATGGTCGAATTCTTATCGATGGGCGTCCTGTCATAGC
>JAERML010000159.1 GCA_016844425.1 Bacteroidota bacterium | reverse complement strand
CGGATACACGCCCCAATACAAGGGGTTAGAGGTATTGTTCAAGAAATACAAGGGAAGAAGTTTCATGATACTCGGGTTTCCGTCGGACAATTTTTGGCGGGCAGGAGCCTGGATCGGACTCCGAAATCAAGTCATTTTGCCGGACGAACTTCGGGGTCACTTTTGATATGTTCTCCAAAATCTCCGTGAAAGGAAGAGACCAGCACCCGTTGTACCGATTCATCACTGCGAAGGAAACAAGCCCGGAGTTTCATGGTGACGTGAGATGGAATTTTCAGAAGTACCTCGTGGACCGAAATGGGAAGATCATAGGAAGGTTTGCATCTCCTGTAACCCCTGAATCGCAGGAGCTGACAGGAGCAATAGAGCGTGCTCTTGAGTAGAGTGGTTTGGGAAAGGGAAGAAATGAAACAGCCTCTGCAACGCAGAGGCTGTTCTGTTCTTGTACGGTCAAGACAAGTCAAAAACTCGCGAGTTTCCTGGCTGCTTCGTACACATCGGCTTCCTGAATCAGTATCGCATGCTCAAGAATCCTTGAGAATGGGACAGGAGAGTCTTTTGAGGCAACCCGCGACACCGGCGCATCCAGGTACTTGAAGCCATGTTCAGCGATATGGCTTGCGACCTCACCGCCGAATCCACCGGTAAGCTTGTCTTCATGGACAACAAGCGCACGGCCGGTTTTCTTGACGCTCGCCATGACCGTTTCCTTGTCCCATGGCGCAAGCGAACGCAGGTCAATTACCTCCACGCTCACTCCTTCATCGGCAAGTTTTTGAGCGGCGCGGAGCGACCAGTGAACAGCTGTCCCGTATGAAATGATGGAAAGGTCAGTCCCCGCGTGGCGCACACGTGCTTTCCCGAATGGAACATAGAAGTTGCTTCCAGGGTTTGGTGCCTTTACAAAGAATTGGTTGTAGAGGAACTTCGGCTCAAGGAAGAGAGTCACGCCCCGGTTCCGCATGCCTGCACGGAGCAAGCCCACCGCATCATCAGCAAAGGCCGGAACCACGACGCGCAGCCCTGGTAAAGATGTGAACACGGCTTCGAGGTTCTGCGAATGATACAACCCCCCGCCGATGTAGCCGCCAGAGGCGAGGCGGATCACAATGTTGGGCGCGAATTGGCCGTTCGTCCTGTAGTACTCGTGTGAACATTCAATCAATTGCTCCATGGCGGGCCAGAAGTAATCAGCAAATTGAGCTCCTTCAATGGCCAGCCAGATGTCGCTCCGGTACCGGGCAAACCCGTTAGCGGTCCCGACAATGAAATCCTCAGCAATTGGGGCGTTAAAGACACGTCTGCTCCCGAATTCCTGCTGCATCCCCTTCGTGACATTAAAGACACCGCCCTTGTCCTTCGAGGCAACATCCTGTCCCCAGAGAAAAGTATTCGGATTCCTGCGGAACTCCTCCTTCAACGTTTCATTAATTGCCTCACGGAGCGTGAGTTGGTTCTGCATTTGTGGGTGCGCTGGCAGAGCGGTCGTAACGTCCGGTGGAATGACCTCATCCGGCACGACATGAAGTGTTGCAGTGCGCGGGTCGGGATCAGGGGATGCCTCCACCTTGGCGCAGGCAACGTCGAGTTCCCGTTGATTCGACGCTTCGATTTCCTGGAGTTCCTTCTCGGAAAAAACCTCTTCTTTGATCAGGTAGTTGCGGAATCGCTTCAGCGGATCCCGGCGTTGTGCACTCGCAATTTCTTCCTTCGTCCTGTACAGATCCTGACGGTCCGAGTTGCTGTGGGAATTGATCCGGACACAATCGGCATGCAGCAATGCCGGACCATCGCCGCTCCGGATATAGTCAAGGGCTGCCTGCATCCCGCGCCAGGAGTCGAACACATTTGTCCCGTCGCATTTTACGATCTTCAGGTTCCAAAGGCCGGAGAAATTCTCGGCCACACACGGATTCACCGAGCCTTCCGCAATGGGAACAGAGATGCCGTACTTGTTATTCTGGATGACGAAGACCACGGGAAGTTTCTCGCGCGCCGCACCGGCCAGTGCTTCGAACACATATCCTTCGGAGGCAGAAGAATCTCCGAAGCTTGCGAACGCTATCTCGTCACCATCGTATTTCTTGATTGCACGGGCGACCCCCGTGGCATGGAGGCCATGGTTTGCTGTGGCGGAGGAGACGTTCTGCAGCCTGATTGAGGGCTTTGCAAGGTGATTGCTCATGTGCCGCCCGCCCGAGCCAACATCTCCAGCCTTGGAGATGCCGTTCATAACAATCTCTTCTGCAGTCAAGCCAGCAGCGAGGCACGTCAACAGATCGCGATAGTATGGAAAGAGAAAATCCTTGCTCTGACGGAAAGACAATCCAAGGATCAACTGGATGCCGTCGTGCCCGACAAACGAAGAATGGTACGACCAGCCCTTCCCCTGCTTGACGTAGTTGTCGGCCTTTTGGTCGATCAACCGGCCAAGGTGCATCAATCGGTACCACTGGTTGAGCGTGTTGCGATGAACTGAAATCCCAAAATCGTCGAGGTGGAGGTCGGAGGTTTGAAGGTCTGAAGGGGAATCAATTGTCTGTTCTGTCGGCATCTCTATTCCTCATTGTCGTAGTCTCAATGAACGCACCTAAATATACGGCCTTTGTGTCAGACAATCAATAAACAACCCGATGGGGGGCAACCGCCCATGGAACTTCCACGACCACCTTCTAAATGACCTCAGCCGCCGTTTTTTCCACCCATCCGACTTTTCCGTCGGCGAGTCGAATTTTCACCCAGTCGTTCAGCCGGTCGACGATCTCCACTTTCACGCCACTGTGGAGAACGAACGCGTCGGTGCTCTTCGTGTCCGGGGAGTTCTTTGTCGTCACAATCTCAGCAACGATGATTGCGGTGTCTTCCCCCTTCAGATCCGATACGCGCGCAGCAAAGATCACAAGAGCGAATACCAATAGACACCCGCTCACCACACCGCCCAACAACGCGATCTTTCGGGTCCGGTACGTCCGGGCAAGCATCATCACAATCGACGCCGTAACGACTGCCACAAACAACAGGTATACAAGCCAGGTGATTCCTTCGATGGAAAAGCCAGCCTTTATGGCGTCCCAGTAATCCCATATGAACAGCCGCGGCGCTGGCTCAATCTTATCAGTGATCATGAGGTTGGCTAGTTGCAGGTTATGCTGGAGGTCGTCATCGGTCGGCATTTGTTTGAGGGCGCGCTCGTAGTTGAGAATCGCGCGGGCAATATTGCCGGTCTTGTAGCAGGCGTTTCCCAGATTGTAGTAGAGTTCTCCGCTTCCATAGCCGTTCTGTATCAGGGACTCATACAAGTCCCGAGCCTCCACAAACTTGGTCTGCTGGTAGAGATCGTTTGCCCGGGCAAATACTTCCTCCGGACTCTGTGCAAGGCTTACAAAGGTACCACCAAAGAAAAGCAGAGGAAGAAAAATGAATCTCATTTGGTCTTTAGGGTCCGTTCAAGTTCAATGATGAGTTTCCGGGCCACGTCGTAGGTCTGCTGCATAGCTGTTATGGAGAGGCTGGCAGGCGCGAAGCGGGCCATCTCGCATGACTCCAGAAGCGACTTCAGTGATGCGGCGAGTTCTCCGTTGACAGATCGCTTCTCCAGTTCAGACATCACAACCTCAATGGACATCTCCGCCTGCTGGATATTCAGTTTATCACCGAGGTATTTGTACAGCGCCCGTGTTGCTTCTGCATAGAACGCCAGCTTCTGTTCCGACGGAGCGGAGGATGTGGTCTTCAGCAGGTGCTCTGCCTGCCTCAATCCTTTCTGGGCGACTTTGATTGCACGGCGGTTCCGGTACCCGATCTCATCCATCATCACCGCCTGACGCTGACGAACATACACAAACGCTCCTGCCAGAGCGAATAGTGGAAGGACCATCAGGACTACGAATGTACCGCTTGTATACAAGTACTCACCTCGCCGTGCGAGGTTTGCTGTTCCCACCTTGATGAAGCGGATATCCTGGCTGAGCAACCGTACATCCTCTCGTGCACCACCCGAGACAAATGGCGCTGCAGAAGCAGGGCCCTGCTCCACAGTCAGTTCAATCTGAGGAGAGCGGAGTACAACATAGTCTCGTTTGGTCAGGTCAAAAAATGAGAACGTCACCGGTTTAATCACTTTTTGGCCGGGATATCGCGGTATCAGAAGATATTCAAACGTTTTCGAGCCGGAGATGCGGTCAGACTGCCGGTTGATAGCATCGGACACCTTGGGAGTGTATTGCTCGAAATCCAAAGGCAGTACCACTTCCGGCGATTCGAGCAGCTTGACGTTTCCTGTTCCTGAGATCGTTACCTTCAGAGAGACTGGATCATTCGTCTTGGTCGTCTTCTTGTCTACCGCGGTAGTCATAGTGAATCGCCCCACGGCCCCCTTGAAGCTTGGCGGCGCGCCAGGGGGCAGCGGCTGCACTTTGATGCGGATAG
>JAERML010000348.1 GCA_016844425.1 Bacteroidota bacterium | reverse complement strand
GGGTCCAATGGAACGGCCTCCGGCCAGCGTATCCGGCGTCGGGACCGGCCAGCCCCCATACCGGAATATATCTACAACATTCCCCAACGTATCCCTGAGAATCAATTGATCTTGCGGCCGGAAGACAAATTCATATTGTTCGAAACGAATGGAGTCAACAGTCACAGTGTCGAGAACAAAGATGAAGTCTCCGGGGACCAGTTTCGGTCCCTCCCCCGGACCATAGACCGTGTAGTTCTCCAATCGATCCTCATTATTCACAATGATCAGGAATTCATTCGGTCGAACATTGAGTGACCCGCCCGGTCTGATTGGATCTCTGATTGGAACATTGTAGTACTTGTCAACGCTATCAATTTCAAAGTTTCGGAAATTGCCGGCTGTGTCGGTAATGATGGATGTTTTCCGCGTCGTGAAGCCGAGGGACCATCCATTCATATCCACAGTTTGTCCGGTGGGATTGGAGAACTCTATCCAGCGAAACGTGTTCTGATTCGTCAGTGGGAGAGAGAAGATCTCGTTGATCACAATATGGTTCGTCGCACTCGGCGGCGGTGGGTCCGGTGTGTTTGTCTGCAATTCGCAGCTGGGAAGCGAAATCGCCACAAGAAGAAGTACCGCAACAGATGTGAGGTGTTTCATTCTTAGAATCCTATCTCAGTGGTGAACATGTGGGTGCCGGGCAGAAACTTGTAGTTTGTGTATGAATAATCCAGCGTCCCCTTGATCCCGAGGCTGCTCAGGTTCAGCCCCACGCCACCACTCCAATTTTCTGTGTCGTAGTTGAAACGATATCCCGTACGCAATGCTACGATCTCCTGGAACGTGTATTCAACCCCGAGGTTATACTGCTCGTCTGCATCGTTCGGACGTCCTACCTGCAATGCGAGGAACACACGGTGGACATCCTCTTCGAACAAAGTCGTCCTTGCTCCGAAGCGAAGGATGGTCGGAAGCGAGTACTGCTCGTTGAGGAACTTCAGGTCACGGCCGAGATTATTCACGGAGATCCCCAGTCGGGTCCTGAGCACGGGAATGTCATACAGGGTACCGATATCGAATGCAATAGAGTTTGCGCCGATGTCGGTGTTGTACAAATATGACTTGATGTATTTGGCACTCAGACCGAGTCCAAATTCCTCGCTGATTTGTCGTGCATAGACAATCGTGAAGGCAAAATCTGTTGCCTTGAACATTTCGCCCGTCCCTTCGGGAAATGCCGGCGTCGTCACCGCCATGTCGTCCGTTGTCAGGATCGTTGCCCCGAAGCCGATGGTGCCCAACTCTCTCAGGTTGACTGCCACACCATAGAACATGTGTGAAATGTCCGCATACCAGGAGTTGTACGAGCCGCTGAAAGATACTTCCGAAACGCTCAGAGTTCCCGCCGGGTTGAATGCAATCGATGCGGCGCCCTCAGCAAGCGCGACTTGCGCATTCCCAAGCGCTGATGCGCGGGCGTTCGTTGGCAGCTTCAGGAACTGACCCGTTACTGTGCCGGCCCGATTCCCTGCGACAGCGCTGGACGCTGAAGCAAGGAGAACGAAAACGAGAGTCTGGACTGTGAACCGTTTCATAGTTGGTTTCACCGAATAATGATGGTCTCACCGAATAATGACAAATTTGCCGGTTTGGACGCCGAGCTCCGACTCAACGGTGAAGATGTAAAGTCCACTGGCGAGGGCGCGATTGCTTTCGCTTAGCAATGGCATGTCATGGTCGCCCCTTGGGAATGCGGCTGTGCCACCGTCGTGCTGTATTGTTCTCACGAGATCCCCTGAGAGGGAAAACACGCGGATGATGCAATGTTCCGGCAGGTTGATGAACTTGATAACACGGTTGGTCTCCTGCCACGACGAATTCGTCCCCTCATACCCGCCGCTCTCGAGCGTATAATCTTTGTCAGTTCGATACGGGTTGGGAACCACAGCGACCTTCTTGGGTTCCCGCGACACCGAGAAAGGAAGCGGTTTGATAGGAACTGCGTTTGTGGCAATCCGGGATTCCAGTGGGTCGACCGGAACCTCGACCGTTACCACCTGGCCACCGATGACGATCTGCTGATAGGCCAGATTGGGGATGGACTTCGACGTCACGGAATACCAGTAGGTCTTGCCACGCACAAGGTTGGAGTCAATAAAGGTGTAAGGTTTCAACCCATCAAAGTTGTATGGCAACTCTCCATTGTTGTATTCAAAAGAGTCCGTCGGTACATCGATCTGCTTGACCAACACAAAGCTATTGTCGGGTGGAGGCGTTAATTGCCCCGCTTCATCCACCCCACCCTCCTTCTCGCTTCTCCATACCTTATACGATTCAAAATTCCTTCCACCACGAGAGGCGTTGTAGCCAGGTGGTGGACTAGCAATCCTGTCAGGGTACCTCCGGGCAACCTGATTGGTGCTATCCCAGTTCGCCTCGGGGTCTGGCCGCCCGTTCAGGCCGGTTGAGTCTACAGACGTCCATCGCCAATCGAGAGTTACTCTGCGGAATCCGACCGCTGCCCGTAACGGCGGAGAAGGTGGTGTGGCCGGGAGACGGATCCACTGGTTTA
>JAERML010000158.1 GCA_016844425.1 Bacteroidota bacterium | reverse complement strand
ATATGTTATCAACCTCAGGCAATATTGTGGACCAGACCTACACTGAAACAAATCAAGTAGCGCAGGGGGATCTTCGCACGGTGGAAGCCGGCCTCAAAGTTCTCTGGGACCGGGTGAAACGCGCATCGGAAACCATTGGCAAGCTCCGGGAGGAGAAATCAGCGCTCGCAGCAAGATTCGAGCAATTGGAGTTGGAACTAGCCTCAGCACGTAGCGAACTTGCCCGAAAGGAAGAGCTGATCAAAACACTGTCTGAACAAAATAATGTTGCGGAGCGATCTGCATTTGGGTCGAATGGTGAGCGTGAGGCGCTCGCCTCCCGTGTAAAGGAATTGCTTGCAAAATTGAATTCTTACTTGTAATACGGCTGGTGTGAATGGGGCGGAAGACGGTTCCCTATTATCTGCGACAGCAATCGAGCGGACCATATGACAACAGACAAGAAGAGCATCAAGGTCAAAATATTCGGATCTGAGTACCCACTTCGCGGTGAGAGTGAAGAGTTTACTCGGAAGGTCGCCACCTATGTGGACGACATGATTAATACCATTCATGGGAAAATACCCGAACAACCGACCCTGACTGTTGCCGTACTGTCCGCGCTGAATATCACGGAAGAGCTGTTCAAGGAGCGTGAACGGGCGAGAACAGCAGTGACGCTCATGGAGAACGAACTAAGTAAGATGAGCAACTACCTCGACAATTGTGTGCGCGAGGCGTGATTCTTCCGTCATATCCATCAACTTGCTGGAGGATTTTTCGTTCTTTGCAACATAGGTAATGCCGCGTACGGATTTTCCAAATCCGCACCCGTCAACCGTCTCAAACATATTATAAAGAACCAACATTTTTTATAATTGGGAGCCCGACTCGTGGGCGTTGATTACACGCCTCACTCCGTTTCGGCGGGGTTCTTGCGATGACCCTCTTCTTCGGAAGAGCGAGCGAGACTGGGGAAGTAAAAGGCGTTCAGGCGAGCACCCACTGTGTTTGGAAAAGGTTCTTTACTAATTGCCTTTTTGTTACGGTTGCGTAGTGCGGATTTTTTTGTTGATGATCTTCTTCTGATGAAATTGGAGGCTGTATGGACTTCATATTCGTTGTGCTAGTTGTGATTCTTGGCGGTGGTGCGATCTTTTTCCTCGGGTGGTTCTTGAACGCGAGAATTGCCCAGAATAGGATGTCTTCGGCCAAAGAGGTCGCCAGGAAGATTCTTGCGGATGCTGAGAAGGAAGCGGAAACGCTGAAACGTGAGAAACTCCTCGAAGTCAAAGACGAATGGTATTCGAAGAAAAAGGAGTTCGATGGCGATATTCAAAGCAAGAAGAGCAAGGTTCAGGCTCAAGAGAAGGCTCTGGATGCCCGAGAAGAGAACATTGACCGAAAGGTTGAACTCCTCGGCAAAAAGGAGCGTGAGCAGATTGCCCTCAAGCGATCATTGGATGAGAAATCGAAGTCTGTGGAACTTCGCTACCAGGATGTAGAAAGGCAGATCGCCGAGGAAAATATTCGGCTAGAACGAATGGCCGGTCTTTCCAAGGATGAGGCCAAGCGGATGTTGATTGAGAATCTGACGAATGAGGCAAAGTCCGAGGCTGCTCATCTTCTCAAGGATATCAGGGATAAGGCTAGGGATGAAGCCAAAAAAGAAGCACAGAAGATCATTGTCCAGGCTATTCAACGTACTGCTGCCGATCATTCCGTCGAAACAACGGTCAGCGTCCTCAACATCCAATCCGATGAAATGAAGGGGAGAATCATTGGCAGGGAAGGCCGCAACATCCGGGCTTTTGAGGCTGCTACAGGGGTAGACGTGATCGTAGATGATACACCTGAAGCTGTTATCCTTTCAGCATTTGACCCCTTCCGTCGCGAGGTCGCTCGATTGTCTCTTGAAAGACTGATCGCCGATGGCCGGATTCACCCGGCTCGGATCGAAGAGATTGTCGAGAAAGTCCGGCAGGAACTCGAAGAGGAAGTAATAAAGACGTGTGAGAATACCCTTCTGGAGGTCGGGCTCCACGGAGCACACAAGGAAATTCTGAGTCTTGTCGGCCGCATGAAGTATCGGTCCAGTTATGGACAGAATATGCTTCAGCATAGTGTGGAGGTGGCTTTCCTCACGGGGATGATGGCTTCCGAGCTCCAACTGGATGCCACCCTAGCCAAACGCGCCGGACTCTTCCACGATATCGGGAAGTGTGTCGACCGGAGCATAGAAGGTCCGCACGCACTTCTCGGATACGAGATCGCCAAGAAGTTCGGGGAACACCCTCTTGTTGCCAACGCAATAGGTGCTCATCACGATGACATACCCATGGAATCCCCGATTGCGGCGCTGGTGCAGGCCGCGGATGCCATCAGCGGGGCGAGGCCGGGAGCTCGTCGTGAATCCGTGGAGGGGTACGCAAAACGCCTGGAAAAGCTTGAAACCCTTGCCCAATCGTTCCAAGGGGTTGCCAAGACATACGCAATCCAAGCCGGAAGAGAGATCCGCGTTGTTGTTGAGCAGGACAAGGTGGATGACGTGAAGGCGGATCAATTGGCACACGACATCGCCGCTAAAATCCAGCATGAAATGGAATACCCGGGTCAGATCAAGGTCACAGTAATCCGGGAACTTAGGGCAGTTGCCTACGCAAAATAGGGATAGGCTTTGGTTACCTCCTCGTTTGCTCGCCCCAACCAATTCAAGGGGTTTTACGCTTGGGATCCATGAGGGTGCCATCCTTTCTGAGATTGGGGGTAACCGGTGGAATCGGCTCCGGCAAGTCACTTGTCTGCAAAGTATTCGCGGATCTGGGCCGGAAAGTCATCGAAGCGGACACGATTGCACGGGTTCTCGTTGACACAGATAAGGCAATTCAGTCTCGGGTTAGGAATGCGTTTGGCAGTTCGGTCTTCCTATCTTCCGGAAAATTAGACCGCAAAGAACTTGCCCGCATCGTCTTCACAAGCCCCGCAAAACGAAAAAAACTCGACGCCATTGTTCACCCTCATGTGTTCAAAAGCATTGAGCGCGAAATCCAGGACTCGCCTCCAGAAAGCCTCCTTCCGTTCGTTGTGATAGAGGCGGCATTAATCTATGAGACGGGAATGGATAAGGAATTGGACTATATCCTTGTGGTCAATGCTGCGGAGGCGACTCGAATCAAACGGGTAATGGATCGTGATAAAGTGAGCAGGGACGACGTTGTACGGAGAATGAATGCCCAGTTGCCCGTGGAGGCCAAGGTGAAGAAGGCCGACTTCGTGGTAGAGAACAATGGGACTCCTCAGGAACTCATCGAGCGGATTCAATTCATCAACACTCTTCTTTCAAGTCTCACTGCCACCAAAACACAATGAGCCAAGCTGACAAGGATGCTCGGTACTTCTTCACTACCTACAAACGGCTTCCCCTCGAGATCGATTATGGTGAAGGCTCGTACCTGTACACAAAAGATGGAAAGAAGTATCTCGACTTGTTTGCAGGAATCGCAGTAAACGCGCTTGGACATAACCACCCCGCCGTTATTGCGGCTATCGAAAGTCAGATGAGGCGATACCTGCACGTCTCCAATATGTTCCATCAAGACACGCAGATTGATCTCGCAGAACTTCTCCTTAAGACTTCCGGATATGAAAGGGTCTTTTTTACCAACAGTGGAACCGAGGCTATGGAGGGGGCGCTGAAGGTTGCGAGGAGGTGGGGGAAGGATCGGGGAAAGGCAATCATCTTTGGTATGTCCGATTCGTTCCATGGTCGGACAATGGGTGCTCTGTCCATAACCGGCCGTGACAAATATCGAGAAGGGTTTGAGCCCTTTCTTCCGAACACCTCCATCCTGAGGTTCAACAACGTCGATGATCTTGCCAACGCCGTGAATGACAAGACTCTCGCTGTGGTCCTGGAGTTCATTCAAGGCGAGGGCGGGATTAATCTGGTTTCGAGAGAATACGTTCAAAAGCTCTCAGCGCTTAGAGACAAGCATGGGTTCCTTCTTATTGCCGACGAGATACAGGCCGGGCTGGGTCGGACAGGGAAGTTCTTCAGCTTTGAGCATTTCGGCATTGTCCCGGATATCGTCGTCATTGCAAAGGCTCTCGGTGGTGGCTTGCCTCTTGGCGCATTTCTCGGGGCAAAGACCGTTGCTGACGTGCTCACTATCGGCACCCACGGGACCACCTTTGGAGGGAATCCCGTTGCATGCGCTGCAGGTCTCGCCACACTTCGAGAACTGCTTCTTAACGGAGTAATGGAGAATGCCAGGACGGTGGGGGAATACCTCAAGAGTCGACTGCTCGAGGTGCAGCACAGCTTTCCCTCCATTGTGAAGGACGTGCGCGGCATCGGGCATGGATGGAACGACCATCATCGACAAGTTGCGGGAAGAAGGTGTTCTGTTAAATCTCACGAATAACACAGTCATCCGGTGGGTTCCCCCTCTGAACATAACCCGGAACGAGATTGACCAAGCCACAGAAGCACTCCGGAATGTTTTGCATTCCCTCAGGAATGAAGAAAACAAAGCTATTACGGGGACTCTGTGAAGCTCAATTACAGGTGGAGGGTGTATCTCTTGACATTTGATTGACAGACCGGTATATTCATGCCGGTATTTTGAATCACAAACTAACCAAACGATCCACTATTTCGGAGGTACCATGTTCAGACGATTAGCTACTATGGCCGTCGTCGTTGCCGTTGTGGGGAGCAGTCTGTTTGCTGCTGATGGAAAGAACGGGGGTATTGCGCGTCAAATTGCCATGGGTGGTTCTCAAGCCGGATCCGGCTTGATACTGAACCCGTTTATTATGAATGATCCCGCGTTGATGTTGTTAAATCCCGCGTATCAGGCCATGTACAAGGACTATGCATGGATGAACATTGGCGGTGGTACACTGACCGGCCTCACCACTGGAAACAATGGATATGGTCAGCAAAATGCAGGCGTTGCTTTTGCACTCGACCGTGAATGGACTATTGGTGCGATCTTCAGCTACGATCCTTCCGCAGCCAGTGCTGTGGCGGGACTGATCGCTGGTGGAACCGTCATTCCTGGTTTTCCCGGACTTCCGTCGATCGTACAACGTACCCCGCAGTCGATTCCATCAATTGCCAATGTATGGGAACTCGTGGTCGCGTACGACATGGGATCGGTTGATCTCGGCTTCGGTTTCATGTACGGCACTTCTCATGCCGACAGCAAGAGTACAGTCCCGGCCCCTGGCACGTCTACTGACAATGAAGCATCTGCGAGCATGTTTGGTTTCAGAGCAGGAGCAAACATTGATCTGGGCGGTGGAAGTTCATTTGATCTCAGCGGGGCCCTCCGCCTCGACAAGGCAACAGATAATTTGAAGAACAATCCGGTCGTAGCTGGCGCGGGTGGAGAATACTCTGCATCTGGAACTGAAATCCAGTTTAGCGCTCGCGGCAAGTTCAAAATGTCGAACAAGGTGAATTTTGTTCCCTACGGGTTGTTTGCAACGCTCTCTGCTGAGCCAAAAGAGGATGCCCCACCGAACACTGTCACTGCCACCACGGCAAGCGAGAAGGTGACTGCCATGGCATATGCATTTGGTGTCGGCGGTGAATATCGGACTCCGGCGTTCTATATGGCCGGTGGTCTGAGCCTCCAATCTGCAAAAGCAGAACTCGAATTCAATACGGGTGGCACAACTCCTACGACAACCAAGAACACGGTTACATACTTTGCGCTCCCCGTTTTCAACGTTGGCGGTGAGTGGTGGTTTACAGATTGGTTGGCTGGACGAGGCGGATACTATCGCGCACTGGCGAAAATCAAAACAGAGTCGGAATCTACGACAGGTGGCGTGACCGGTACCACGGAAACCAGCGCTTCTTTCCCGCATAGCTTCTTGCTTATTGGCGGAATGAACCCCGCTACTCACGATGGCCTTGTTACTTTAGGCCTGGGCTTCCGTTTTGGCGGTTTTGCCCTTGATGCTACGGTCAGCGAGGAAGCTCTCCGTCGCGGTCTCGGCCTCATTGGCTCACAAGACAATATCAATACGTTTGGCTACCTGACAGCCAGCTACAACTTCGAATAACCACTCCGAAAAGGAGTGTCCCAAGGCGACCGAATCTTTCAGTCGCCTTTTTTGTTCCCTTGAGCAGTACGTGCATCGAAACTCCCATGACTCACAAATTTGATTTTCTCGTTATCGGCAGTGGCATCGCCGGACTCTCCTATGCCCTGAAGGCGTCCCGTATGGGGACGGTTGCTATAATCACCAAGAAGGAGAGGGCTGAATCCAACACCAACTATGCGCAGGGAGGTGTGGCGGCCGTAATGTCAAGTGTGGATTCATTCGAAATGCACGTGAAAGACACCCTTTCGACTGGGGTGGGGCTCAGTCATCGGGAGGCAGTGGAGACCATGGTGCGTGAAGGCCCTGACCGGCTGCGGGAATTGATTCAACTCGGGGTAAAGTTCACCGAACGAGATGGGGTCCTTGACCTCGGTCGGGAAGGCGGACACTCGACCAACCGCATTGTTCATGCAAAGGACCTGACAGGTCGAGAGATCGAACGCGCCCTCCTTCAGGCGGTTGCAGAACGGAAGAACATTGCCACGTTCGAGAACCACGTGGCCATCGACCTGGTGACGGAGCACCATATCACCGAAAAACGCGTGATTGATCGGACCAGGATTCACTGCTGGGGGGCGTATGCTCTGAACGAACGGGAGAAGC
>JAERML010000157.1 GCA_016844425.1 Bacteroidota bacterium | reverse complement strand
ACGATCATTGGCCTCCACCCCGGAGCGACGTGGCCCGCCAAGTGCTGGCTGCCCGAGAGGTTTGGCGAACTTGCCGACATGCTGACAGCGAAACTCGGTGCACAGATCATCATCACCGCAGGCCCTGGCGATGGCGACGCTGTAAAAGAAGTGTTGAGGTCTTCGACTGCCTCCGTGAAAGTTATTGCCGATCTTCCGCTCCGCCAGCTTGCTGCCATCCTTTCGCATTGTGCTGCGTACGTCGCCAACGATAACGGGACGATGCATATCGCCGCTGCCGTGGGAACACCGACTATAGGTATCTTCGGACCTGGCGAGGAGAATATCTGGTTCCCGTACGCGCACGAGCAAGGGCACACGGCTCTCCGCAGAGACGTTTCCTGTCATCCCTGTCATCTCGACTTCTGCAACCGGGAAAGTGAAGGATTCATGGAGTGCATGAAGCTGCTTTCTGTTCGCGACGTGTTTCTTGCGGTTGAGCAAGTTGTTTCCCGATAATGTGGTCTGACCAGTCAGGAGAGCAGTTCCCTGCGCCTTGTTCTGGAGCGATCCCCGGGGAACCGTAGCCACGCGGCCCGAGATTCTTCATTGATTTTGTCAACGGTTTTGGCTTTCTTTCTACACCTTTTTTGTACCTTCCATAATTTTCCACCTTGAAACTGCAATTGCCGACGAGGAGTTAGAAGAATGACCACCACGATTACCGATGTCTATGCACGTGAGATACTCGATTCACGAGGTAACCCTACAATTGAAGTAGACGTTGAACTGGAAAACAGCATCAAAGGCCGCGCTGCGGTACCCAGCGGCGCCTCCACAGGGGAACATGAAGCCGTAGAATTACGTGACGGTGACAAGGCCCGCTACCTCGGTAAAGGAGTGCTGAATGCTGTCGAGCATGTGAACAACACGCTTGCCGGAGAACTGACCGGTTTCGATGCGCTCGATCAGGTCGGAATCGACAGGATGATGATCGAGCTGGACGGCACGCCGAATAAGTCAAAGCTCGGCGCCAATGCGATCCTCGGCGTTTCCCTGGCCGTTGCGAAAGCGGCCGCCCTATCTCTCCATCTGCCCCTCTACCGTTACATCGGAGGGACAAATGCGAAGTACCTCCCGGTCCCGATGATGAATATCCTCAACGGCGGCAAGCACGCGGACAACAACGTGGACCTTCAGGAGTTCATGATTGTTCCCGTGAACGCGCCAAATTTCGGCGAAGCGTTACGAATGGGAGCTGAAGTGTTCCATGCGCTCAAGTCGGTGCTGCATAAGAAGGGCTACAATACCGCTGTCGGTGATGAAGGCGGGTTTGCACCGAGCCTGAAATCGAACGAAGAGGCAGTCGAGGTGATTCTTGAAGCCATTGGCAAGGCGAACTACGAGCCGGGAAAGGACATCTACCTTGCGCTTGACCCTGCATCGAGTGAGTTTTTCGAGAACGGAAAGTACGTCTTCAGCAAGTCGGACAAATCTTCGAAATCCTCAGAGCAGATGGTGAAGTTCTACGAGCAATGGGTGAAGCAATATCCGATCATTTCGATTGAAGATGGGATGTCCGAGAACGATTGGGATGGATGGAAACTCATGACCGACACGCTCGGCAAGAAGATCCAGCTTGTAGGGGATGACTTGTTTGTCACAAACACGAAATTCTTAAACAAAGGGATCGAGCGGGGCGTGGCGAACTCCATCCTCATCAAAGTGAATCAGATCGGCACGCTGACCGAAACACTCGACGCCATTGAGATGGCAAAACGAGCGGGCTATACATGCGTCATCAGTCACCGCTCCGGCGAAACAGAGGACGCAACGATTGCAGACATTGCCGTTGCCACAAATGCGGGACAAATCAAGACCGGATCGGCAAGCCGTACCGACCGGATCGCAAAGTACAACCAACTTCTCCGTATTCAGGAAGAGCTCGGAACCAACGGCATGTATGCGGGGATAGGAGCGTTCAACCGATAAAGACTCCACCACAAAAGTGCAAAGACACCGACTTGCTTAGCGATTGAATTGTTTTATCCCTGAGTAAGGTTCTCAGGAAATAAAGGAACAATGACTCAACCCATTAAATTTGGTACAGATGGCTGGCGAGCAGTCATCGGCGATGACTTCACGTTTGCGAACCTGGAACGTGTCGCCCTTGCAACAGCGCGGTATTTCAAGAAACACAAGAAGGCGAAGAACGGCATCGTGATCGGGTACGACGCCCGGTTCATGTCGCGTGAGTTCGCGGAGAAATCAGCTGAAGTGATTGCCAATGCCGGGCTCAGGGTGAAACTCTCGAACAGTATCGCCACAACCCCGATGGTCTCACTTCTCACCAGGATGGAGAACGCCGCCGGTGGTGTTGTCATCACTGCAAGTCACAACCCGGCGAAGTACAACGGGTTCAAGATCAAGGGAGACTTCGGCGGTCCAGCGCATCCGGAAATGATCACGAAAGTGGAGAAGGAACTCGCGCAGGTCATGAAGCGAAAGAACCTCCCCGCGGGCAAGCACACCTTCGCGCAGCTCGTCGACAAGGGGAAAATCCAGATGATCGGGATGAAGCAACGGTATCTGGACGATCTCGCCACGAAGATCAACCTCGACCTTATCCGAAGGTCGGGCATCAGGATCCTGTACGATGCGATGTATGGAGCCGGTCAGGGAGTGCTGGATACAACATTGCCGGGAATAAAACAAATCCATGAAACATACAACCCATCATTTGCCGGCACCAACCCCGAGCCGCTCGCACAGAACCTGACTGAGCTTTCGTACCGTGTCAGGGGAGAAGGCTACCACATTGGCATTGCAACAGACGGAGATGCGGACAGGATCGGCGCGACGGATGAGCAGGGGAACTTTGTGGACTCCCACCGGATATTTTCTCTTCTCCTGAAGTACTTCGTGGAGCAGAAGTCAATGACCGGTGAAGTGGTTAAATCGTTCTCGGTGACCCAGATGGTGGACAAGCAGTGTGCAAAGTACGGCCTCACAATGCACGAGACGGCCATCGGGTTCAAGCATGTCTGCCGGTTGATGACGCAACGGGATGTGCTGATCGGCGGCGAGGAGAGTGGGGGGCTCGGTGTAAAGGGGCATCTCCCCGAACGCGACGGAATTTTTCTGGGCCTTCTCCTCTGTGAAATGATGGCTGTCCGCGGAAAGCCGTTGAGCGCGCTGGTGCAGGAACTGATGGACGAGTTCGGACAGCACGAGTTCAAACGTGTGGACCTCCACGTGACGGAGAAAGAGAAGCTGGCAATTATGAAAAAATATCAGCGCGGAGTCAAGGAAATCGGGGGATATGCGGTGACGGGACGGAAAGACACCGACGGCAACAAACTGTTCGTTGATGGGGGATGGGTGCTGGTCCGCGCATCAGGCACTGAGCCGCTGATACGTTTTTATGCCGAAGCTGAGAGTGTTGCAAAAGTGGATGTGCTGCTGGCAGCAGCCACGCATCGTTCATAATTCCGGGGACACTGCATGCAGGCGACGATCTTCTACAACATCATGCCCGACGGGACCGTGAAGCAAGTGAATCCGTTCACGGGGACGGAAGTATGGGCCGTGCCCGGACGTCGGAACAAGCCAATCGTCAACGAGATTCCGGAGACAGCCAGGCCGCTTGCTGTCCACACGCCGGAGGACTACTGCAGTTTCTGCCCGCCGCGGCATCTGGAGACCCCTCCGGAGAAATCCCGCCTCGTCCGTCACCACGATCACTGGGAACGTTTGGACAAACTCCCTGCCGACAAATACTCGGAGACCACTGCAGAGTTCCGTCGTGTCGGCAACATGTTTGAGATTGTGACACTGGATTATTGGCGGAAGAACTACGCGTACAAGATGGCTGCCGCCCGGCAGAAATGGAAGGAAGACTACCTTGCCAACACTGTCGGCCTAAAACACATCTCCGACATCATTCACTACAAGCTCCGCCAAGAGGGGAAGACCGACGAACAGATCGAAAAGATACCGATGTCGGAAAAGCTGACCATCGCCGACGCGTTCTTCGGCGGCGGCCATGAGTTGATCATTGCGAAACGGCATTTCACAGAGGGGGCAGCACACGACAGCGAACTCTTTTCCTCCGGTGAGATGACGCTTGAGGAACACTTCCGGTACTTCAAGTTCACTATTGAGGCTATCCACGACATCTCCCTGTCGAACAGGTACGTCCGGTACGTCAGCGTCTTTCAGAATTGGCTCCGTCCTGCCGGCGCGTCGTTCGATCATCTCCATAAACAAATGGTGGCGCTGGATGAGTGGGGCGCATCCATCGACAACCAGATCAAGATGGTGCGCGAGGATGCGAACGTCTTCAACGAATACGGTGCAAACTTCGCCGCGCATCATAACCTGGTGTTTGCCGAAAACGACTTTGCCGTTGCCTTTGCAGGACTCGGTCACCGCTATCCGACGATCGAGATCTACTCCCGTGGGCAGGCGGGCAGG
>JAERML010000156.1 GCA_016844425.1 Bacteroidota bacterium | reverse complement strand
CCTCTCGGATGTCGATGCATTGTTCTATTCGGCCAGTTATCTTCGTGCGTGGTACCTCGAGGCACAGTTGAGCGCAAAGCTGCGCAGAGAGTTCGGATTCAACTGGTTCGAGCACCCCGGTGCCGGCGAATATCTGCGGGGACTCTGGGGACATGGTGATCGGTGGGACGGGAACGAACTTGCCCGGACGATCGGCAACGAGGCGATCACACCCGATGCGCTGCTTGACGAAGTGAAGCTGATGCTTCTATTCTCAACGAAGTAGCAATGCCCAGCACACCGCTCCGTCATTCCACTACTCTAACACTGCCAACTCCTGAAGGATTCGAGTTCTGGCGGACCGTCCGCAGTCATGGCTGGTATGCATTGCCTCCGTTCTCTCACGACGAGTCTTCAAGAACACTCTCCCGAACATGCCGTCCGCGTCCATGTCAACAGCCACCATGCCCTCACGCACGAACAACGCCTGGCGGTGAAAGAACAGATGGCACGGTGCCTCCGTCTCGACGAGGACTTTGCGCCATTTCATGCTGCAGTCAGGAACATACCACGATTCAAATGGATCGCGGAATCCGGATCAGGGCGAATGCTCAGGTCACCGACCGTGTTTGAGGATGCCGTGAAGATGATTTGTACCACCAACTGCACGTGGGCGCTCACGACTGTGATCGTGACGAACCTTGTCCACAGACTCGGAAAGGAGTTCGAGAGCGGTCACCACGCATTTCCATCACCACAGGCAATTGCGGAAACCTCCGAGAAGTTTTTGAGGAAGGAGGTAAAAGCAGGATACCGGGCACCATACCTCCTGGAGCTTGCCAGGCGTGTGGCAGACAGTGATCTTGACCTCGAATCATGGCGAACGTCGCCGCTTCCGACAGATGAGTTGTTTGCAGAGATGAGGAAGGTGAAAGGAATCGGACCGTATGCGGCAGGCAACATTATGAAACTCATCGGCCGCTACGATTATCTCGGACTGGATTCCTGGGTCCGGGCACGCTACTTTGAGCTTCACAGAAAGGGGAGACGTGTCAAAGACTCAACGATTGAAAGAGACTATCGACAGTACGGACCATGGCGGGGGCTGGTCTTCTGGTTGGAAATGACGCGCACGTGGCACGAGGAGAAGTTCTCGTTGTGATGGGAGCAACGATCGAAGAAGTGGTGAGGCAGCTCAGGAAGGAATTCTCCACAGGCCGGCAGGCCCTGAGCGTGGGAAACGACGGCATGGCCCGGGTCTGTGCCCGACGGGCGGCGGGCGTAGCGATCACCTTTTGGCTTCGGGAGAGCGGGCGAACCGGCTGGGGCGTCGATGCAATGAGCCAACTCCGTCATCTCCTGAACGAGCCGTCCTTTCCCTCTGAAGTCCACACCGCGGCAACTCGCCTCGCAGCAAAAGTCACCCCACAATCCACTTCCCCCTCCACTGACCCACTCAACGACAGCAGGATCATCATCGGACATTTGCTGGGAACATCAATAGCGAATCAACTTGATGCTAGTCGTGACTGAGAAGAGAACGTGGATTTCCTTGCTCACCCTTCCATTAATGTTGTTTCTTCAATCACCAAAGCACGTCCCCACTGCCCGCGCAGCAGATACGAGTTGCGAATCGGGCGGCACAAGCCTTTGTTTTCCCACCACATCCTTCAGGGGAACGGTGATGACAACGTTTCGCTGGAGGCTGGCCATCACGCCAAACTCACCACGCGACGCCGCTTCCAACGCCACAGCGCCAAACCGTGTAGCGAGAATTCTGTCATATGCCGTCGGGCTTCCGCCGCGCTGAACATGACCGAGCACCGTTACGCGCGTTTCCAGACCGGTCTCCTGCTCAATCCGCTTGGCAACCAATTCACCAATCCCACCAAGCCGGACCGGGTCGGTCCGTTTCTTGTCCATTTCCTTCACCATGACGTCCCCCCCTTTTGGCTTCGCTCCCTCTGCAACCGAGATGATACTGAACTTCGCCCCCTTGCTCCGTTTCAGAACCGCTTCAAAGACGGAATCCCACGAGAACGGAATCTCGGGGATCAGGATGATGTCTGCACCACCAGCCACCCCGGCACCCAACGCAATCCACCCGGCGTATCGCCCCATCGTTTCCACCACAATCACCCGGTGGTGCGCCGACGCCGTTGTTTGCAGCCGGTCGATGGCCTCCGTGGCTACAGCGCGCGCTGAATCATGACCGAACGTAATATCCGTTGCATCCAGGTCATTGTCGATAGTCTTCGGAACACCGATGACGTTCAGCCCCTTGGCCGAGAGCTTGTCAGCGATGATCTGCGTCCCGTCGCCTCCAATCGCGATCAGGACATCCAGTCGAAGGTTGCGGTAGTGCTCTACAACCTGCTGGGATGCGTCAACGATCCGGACGTTCGGTGCTACACCCATAGGAAAATGAAACGGATCTCCCTTGTTGGAGGTGCCGAGGATTGTTCCTCCAAGGTTGATAATGCCGGTTACGTCACCAGGCGCCAGTTCGCGGTTGCGACCTTCCACCATCCCCTCGTAGCCGTCCATGATGCCGATAACCTTGGCGTTGAAATGTGCCATCGCCGGTTTCGCAACACTCCGGATGACAGCGTTGAGTCCCGGGCAGTCGCCGCCGCCTGTCAAGATACCTATGCGGTGAAGTTTCATGACCCTTGATGATTGTTGATTCTGGAGAAGGTAGTTTGACATTCTGCGATACCTTCGACGGCAAGAACAGTGGGGAAATATCAAAGACCGAATCAATATATGAAAATCGAGAACAAGATGTGAGCTTCTGGGGCGCCTTCCTCAGTTCATTTCCATCTTGAATATCAGATCTTTTTTCCCTTACATGAGGATGGGCCCCATCAATGACTCTACTGGACGAATACCGAAAGTCTCTGAAAATGGCTGAGGTCGAGGAAGTAATTGACCTCGCCCTCAACCGACCGATTGCATTTGGCCTTGTCCGACTGATCTACCGCCTCCCCATCACCCCCAACCAGATTACGTTTCTTTCACTTGTCTCCGGCCTCGTTGCTGCATACTATCTGTCGCTTGGACTGTTTGCACTCGGTGGAATCTGGTATGCCTTTGCAAACCTTCTGGATTGCATGGACGGACAGCTCGCCCGGTTACAGCATAGCGGGACACCGCTCGGGCGTTTGGTAGACGGAGTGGTGGACTGGATAGTCAGTGTTGCAGTCTTTACCGGTCTCGGCATAGGCATGGCATCGCTGGCAGGGACAGCGGGGGTCTGGTACCTCGTCGTTGCGGGAGGATTAACCTCGGCTCTCCACGCGATCATGTTCGACTATTATCAGCAGGAGTATCTTTCTACCGTTCGCGGAGAGGAGAACTTCCTCACGCGGGAGGTTACCAAATCGCAGGGAGAGCTTACCAGACTGCAAGCTGAAGCGGGCCAGGCTTTTCGCAAGATTGTCCTCTTTTTCTATCTCCAGTACCTTCGAGTCCAGCAGCGTTCTCAACTAAAGAAAACCCCTTCCCGTCAATATCCACCTGATCTCTTTCGCGAGTACAACAATGGCATCATGCGCTGGTGGACTTTTCTCGGTCCCACAACAAATCGCTCAATGCTGATTGTGGCTGGAATTCTTGGCCAGCCGGAGGTGTTCTTATGGGTGGTGGTTGTTCCTGCCAATCTGTATCTTGTAGTAATGTTTCTCTGGCAACGCCGGATCCAACGAGCCCTCGATGCCGCACTTCTTCATCAACTTGAACCCAAGAGAAAGGAAGTCGGCGTTGACCCCTGATGGGACAGCAAGGAATCTTGTGTAGGTTCGCGGACACTTCTCACAATTGACTCTTTAGGAAAGGATGACCATGGGTCAGATCCTCCTCGACAGAAACGAAAACCAGTACGGCCCTGCCCCTGCATGTTACGATGCCCTGAGGAAAGCCAACCTGGAGCAACTCAGTTTGTATTCGCGCGATTTCGCCCGGGGCAGGAAGAGTGAGCTTTCCTTCCGGTTGAGCCAGGAGATTGGCATTCCCGAGGAGCGCATCCTTCTCAGTTACGGCAGTGAAGACATGTTGAAACAGGTCGTTCATTGCTATCTCAAAAAGGGTGGGACAATTCTCCTGCCGAGGCAATCGTGGTGGTATTACAAGTCGGTTGCGAGCGAGGTCTCGGGAACGCAGGTCGAGTATTCACTGCATGAAGGGAAGGGGACGTTCGAATACCGGACCGACGAGATCAAACGATTGTATGACAAACACCACCCTGAGCTCATTCTGATAGCATCTCCGAGCAATCCGACGGGGAACACCATGCGCCTCGACGATCTTTCCAGCCTGATTTCCCACTGCAGTTCCTCCATCATCGTGCTTGATGAGGCTTATTATGGATTTACCAACGAATCACACAGCCACCTGAAACGTCTTCTTGACTCCCATACCCAACTCGTCGTGTTACGCACGTTCTCGAAGTATTACGCCCTCGCGGGACTGCGGATCGGGTACGCATGTATCGGCACGGACCTTCGACAACTCATCGCCTTCAGCGCACGCTATCTTGGCTATAACCAGTTGACGGAGCGAATCGCCCTCGCCGCACTTGATGAGAAAGAATACTACCGCCGCATCACCCGTCAGATGCGGGAGGACACGGAGGAATATTACCAAACATTTTCCCTGCTCGATGGCTTCACGCCATTCCGTTCCGAGGCCAATTTCATTCTCGTCCGGTATCCTCTCACCATGAAGGATTGCATCCGGATTACAATCGGGACAAAAGAGCAAAATGCATTCGTCGTAGCAGCGTTCAAAGAGATCGTTGGCGCTCAAACCATCCCTGCCCATGTCCGATCGTTGCACAAATGATTGGTGTCATTCTTGCCGCGGGTATCTCCTCACGACTGCGACCATTGACCGACACCACCCCGAAATCCCTGCTGCCGGTCGGGGGGAGACCGCTGCTGCAACGATCTTTGGAAGCGCTTTGCGCCAGCGACATCAGGCGTTGTGTGATCGTGACGGGCTATCGACGAGAAATGATCGAGCGGTTCGTTGCCAAGCTCTGCCTCCCCCTTGATATCTCATTCGT
>JAERML010000155.1 GCA_016844425.1 Bacteroidota bacterium | reverse complement strand
TTTTCTCGAAAGCAGGCTGCCTTTCCACTTCAATTGGCTCCCGGACGGGTGAGAAGGAACTCGAGGAGCGCTTCGGCAAGCGAGCGTTGGACAAGAACCTGCGCATCTATATGGATGTGGGCGAGTTAGAGCCCAGTCTTGTTCCCGGGAACCGGTTGCTCGCGGCGTACCTGCAAAAGAACGGATTTGAGCCAGGGAACAATCTGGAGTTCTTCTTCGCTGAAGGTGCGCTGCACAACGAGCAATCCTGGTCTCATCGTATGTGGCGCCCGCTGAAGTTCATGTTCGGTCGATAGACTCACCCGTCGCCCGTTCCAAAAACAAGACTTCTTCATTCATCATTCGTGTTCGTTATTGGATATTCCTGGGCAACAACGTGGAGAGCACCGCGAATCGCGAATATCGAACACGAACTTCGAAGGATGAAGTTGGGAGTGCTGGATGTCCGTCACCTTGCGTGCTTCATGAGTCAGGTGCCGGACATCTACCAAGGCCCGCCCCAAAACCAAACTTCTTGATTCATTATTCGATGTTCCTACCCGCTATGGTGAATCAAAAAAGCAGGCGGGCGATATTGGAAATTCAAGTGAACAAATCCTGGAGGCTCCCCATGAAACGCATTGCCATCCTGTGCGCGGTTCTGTTTTCGGTTTTCATCTCGCCTGCACAGACGAAACATCCGCTCACATTCGACGCATTCATAGACCTCGGAAGGGTTACCGACCCTCAGATTTCACCCGACGGCAAAACCGTGGCTTTCGTTGTAACGGACCACAACAAAGCGGAAAACAGAACGAACAGCAACATCTACCTTGTCTCTGCCGATGGCGGGGCTGTTCAGCAATTGACGAGAGCGAAGGGGGTGAACAATTCACCGCGCTGGATGCCGGACTCGAAATCCATCGCTTTCATCTCGACCCGCGATGGGGAAGCTCAGGTCTGGATGATACCTGCGACAGGGGGCGAGGCACGCAAAGCGTCGACCATTTCCACTGGGGCCTCGGACTTGCAGGTCTCACCGGACGGAAAATGGCTGTCGTTCTCTTCAACGGTCTTCCCGGACTGTCCGAATGATGACTGCAACAAGAAACGAATGGAGGAGGCGGAGAAGAGCAAGGTGAAGGCGAAGGTCTTCGACAAACTTCCCTACCGGGTTTGGAACTCATGGAAGGATGGGATGCGAAACCACTTGTTCGCGATCCCGGCAGGCGGTGGATCGGCAACGGATATCACGCCGGGCGATTATGACACACCGCCGATCGATCTTGGAGGCAACTGGTCGTATGCATGGTCCCCCGACAGCAAGGAAATCGCCTTCGAAAGAAACCCGGACCCATTCATTGCGACGAGCACGAACAACGATATCTTCCTCGTTCCCATATCAGGGGGCGAACCCCGGAAGATTACAGATAATCCGGGCAATGATTCGCAGCCGATGTACTCGCCTGATGGAAAGTACATCGCCTATCTCCAAATGAAGCGGGCAGGGTTCGAAGCCGATCAGAAGCAGCTGATTCTTTACGAACGATCCACCGGTAAGCGTCTCAACCTCACCGAACAGTTCGATTACAGCGTCAACGACATGGTGTGGTCGCCTGACTCGAAAATCATCTACTTCAATGCAGATGACAAGAGCAATGAATCCCTCTTCAAGCTGACCGTCGCCGGCAGGAAGCTCGAGACCCTCATCGGAAAGGGATACACCCACTCGTTGCGGATGGGTCCGGATGGAAAATCAGTCGTCGTGGCGCGGGAATCGATCAATCAACCGGTAGAGATCTTCCGGATTGACGCCGACGGGAAGAATATCAAAAAGCTGACCGCGGTCAATGAAAGCAGATTGAGCCGGATTGAAATGAATCCCAAAGAAGATTTCTGGTTCGATGGAGCCGGCGGCACAAAGGTCCATGGTTTCATTGTCAAACCCCCCGGCTTTGACGCAGGGAAGAAGTATCCAATGATCTTCCTTATCCACGGTGGACCACAAGGGCAGTGGGGGGATCAATTCCACTATCGCTGGAACGCACAAATGTTTGTCGCGCGGGGCTACGTCGCAGTGCTGATCAATCCCCGCGGAAGTACGGGCTACGGGCAGCGTTTCACCGATGAGATCAGCCGCGACTGGGGGGGTAAGGCGTACGAGGATCTTCTGCTGGGGGTCGACCACGTCCTGAAAACGTATCCGTTTATCGATGGGAAGAGAATGGCGGCAGCAGGTGCGTCCTATGGAGGGTACATGGTCAACTGGATCGCGGGACATACCGACCGGTTCCGCTGCCTGGTCTCACACGACGGTGTGTTCAACCTAAAGAGCATGTACGGCACAACCGAAGAGCTTTGGTTCCCTGAGTGGGAGCTTGGCGGGACGCCATACAAGAACCCCGAGCTCTATGAGAAGTGGTCACCCATGGCATTCGTTCACAACTTCAAGACCCCGATGCTCGTCATCCATGGCCAGATGGATTTCAGGCTGGATGTAAGTGAAGGATTCCAACTCTTCACCGCGCTCCAGCGTCAGGGCGTAAAGTCGAAGATGCTCTATTTCCCCGACGAAGGGCACTTTGTCGCAAAGCCCGCGAATGCTGAACTCTGGTACAAGACAGTGTTGGATTGGATAGACGAGAACACGAGGTAGCAGGAGGCTCGCTGGTGTCTGTCTGCTGCTATCTGCAATCTGCCTGCTCCTGTACATAAGAAAGCCGCTGCGACACCAGCCGCAACGGCTTTCCTTCTTCCCACAACCATCCCGGCGTGACCAGGACGGTGTTTCTCAGATTGACATTTAAAACTCCATCCCCTACATTGCCTGCTATCATGGTGCCCTGCATCGCCCATGGTAACCCACGTTAGGGAGGCTATCTGGATCATATGAAAATTTCCATAATCATTGTACTATTCTGCACTATGATCGATCAATCACTGCACGCACAATCCAATACAGGTATCGGCAGCCCGCCGATTGCGAAGAAAAACCTAAAAGTCGACACCATCCATGCTGACGTCCGGGTCGACAACTACTTCTGGCTTCGTGATAAAAAGAATCCTGAGGTGATCTCCTATCTCGAGGCTGAAAACCGTTACACTGAAAGTATGACGAAGAATGGTGATGGGTTGCAGCAAACTATCTACAAAGAGATTCTTGGTCGGATCAAGCAAACAGATCTGAGTGTGCCCTACAAGTTGGGGGGATACTGGTACTACACTCGAACGGAGGAAGGGAAGCAATACGCCGTCTATTGCCGGAAGAAAGGGACCATGGATAGTCCGGAAGAGGTGACACTCGATCTCAATGAGATCGCCAGAGGGCACAAATTCCTTGGCCTCGGCCTCTATGAGGTCAGCGACGATGGGAACCTGCTAATGTATTCCCTGGATACGACCGGCTTTCGCCAGTATCAGTTCGCCGTCAAGGATTTGAGAACCGGTGCTGCGCTTCCGGATGATATCGGCCAGGTAAATGGCGCTTTGTGGGCTGCAGACAATAAGACCATATTCTATGTGAAGGAAGACGCTGCGAAACGGCCCTACCGATTGTTTCGCCACGAGCTTGGCGGCAACCAGGATGAGCTGTTGCATGAAGAAAAAGATGAACTCTATCGCGTTGGCGTAGATCGATCGAGCGACCGTAAATTCCTGTTCTTCATTGCGGGAAGCTCGATTACGGATGAGTTCCATTATCTCCCCAGTGACCAACCGCGTGGTGCGTTCAGAGTCCTCTACGCACGGGAGGAGGGGCACGAACTCAGCGTTGACCATCGTGAGGGGCTCTTTTACGTCCGGACAAACAAAGGGGCAAAGAATTATCGCCTCGTAACGGTGCCCGATTCCGATCCGCGGCCTCAGAATTGGAAGGAAATCCTGCCTCATCGTCCGGCGGTCAAGCTTGAAGGGGTTTCGCTCTTTCGCAGTCACGCGGTGTTCGTCGAGCGGGAGCAGGCGTTGGTCAGGTTTGTGATTCACGATTTTCGCACGGGCACGAACACAAACGTGGCGTTTCCAGAGCCCGTTTATTCGGCAGGTCCCGGGGCGAATCCTGAGTACGATACAAAGGTCTTTCGCTACAGCTATCAATCATTCGTCACGCCGGGTTCGGTCTACGACTACGAAATGGAATCCGGGAAGAGCACATTGCTGAAGCAGACGGAGGTCCTGGGCGGCTACGACCCGAAGAACTATGTGTCTGAGCGAGCATATGCGAAAGCGGCGGATGGAGAGATGGTTCCGATCTCCGTTGTCTACAAGGCGGGCATCAAACGCGACGGGACAAATCCTCTGTTGCTCTACGGCTACGGGGCGTATGGGTTTTCGCAATCGGCCTCATTCTCCGTGGCACGTGTCAGTCTCCTGGACCGCGGAGTTGTTTACGCACTTGCCCACATACGCGGTGGAGGCGATCTGGGTGAGCAGTGGCGTGATGAAGGTAAGATGTTGATGAAAAAGAACACATTCACGGATTTC
>JAERML010000347.1 GCA_016844425.1 Bacteroidota bacterium | reverse complement strand
CCTCGATAGTATACTTCAGGTCCACTTCCCGCACCATCGGCGCATAGAGATCGTAGTAGTGAAGCTGGTCCACACCGAGAATCTTCTTTCGGAGATACAGGTAGCGGTGGAACGTCTCGAGATGGACACCGACGTTGTCGATAAGACCCTGGTAAACGGCGCGGGGGATGTTGCTTCCGTTGAGCGCGCGGGCAAGGCAGGAGTCGTATTTCCTCGCCTTCATAAAGAACATGTTCTTCTTCACTTCGGCGTACAACTGCGCGCCGAACGTCCGCCGGTAATCGTTCAGCCTCCCGAAGTACGCGGCAAATACCTCCCTCCGGTCTTCTCTGTTCGGCGCGGAGCGATACACACTGAAGTTTGCTTTGTCCATCTTCACCGTCTTTCCATCGCTCATGGTAACGGCGGGGAACGGGAACTCGGCATTCGAGAAGATGCTGTAGATGCTGGTCGGGCCGTCGGCCATCAGCCCGGCATCGGCAAGGATCTTTTCCTCTCCCTCATCGCCGGTGTGATTCTTCCTGCGGAGGATGTCCTTGATCCCGTGCTCGTAGATCTTCAGACGGGGTTCTTCCGCGATGAAACGCTCGATCACCGCGGGATCCATCTTCAGAATGTCGGGCTGGATGAACGAACTCCTGGCGGAGAAGTCTGCGCCGATCTGCCCCATCTGCTGTTCCATTCCCAGGTATTTCGCGTCGCGGGTATCCTCATCGGAGTGCGTGCTCGCATAACAATAGAGCCGGGTATATTCCTTGCTCAGTAGGTTCACCAGCTCGAAACATTCCAGCATCGTCTGCGCCGAACTGCCGATTTTTCCACGGAATGGTTCAATGGCGGGGAGTTGTCTGAGGAGTTGTTCCTTTGCATTCTTCCAGGCATCATCGGTCGGATAGATCTCGGCGAGATTCCACTTGTATTGTTCAGGGATCTGATTGCGCTCTCTTTGCATGAAAATCGGAGAGATCATTTTGTCCTGCATACGTCCAAACATATTCGTATTCGTCGCACAATGGTTGGGATTATTGGCTTACAATGTACAAGGAAGGGGACGAAAGGGCAACTTATGGGCGAACGAAAGAGCGGCAGAAGCGAGACATGATTCCGAAGACTAGTCGGAGGTCGGGAAAGAACCTGCTATCTCCGGGTCCCCATCAGATACAACTCACCTGTTGGGTGTGGACGACCCCCTTTCGGTTCAAGCGTGACGGAAAACGCGATGACATCTCGCGGGTCGGTGAAAGGCAGGTCTTCGATCCGAAGAAATTTGGTGTTGGTGTCACTCAAGGCAAACGCAAACGCACTGATAGCAGTATTGTCTTTAATAAGCCAGAGTCGGTACTCTTTTCCCGGCGGGACCGATGGGAGATCGGCCACCTGAAGCACTGCTTTCCTCCCGTCCGGGTCCAGGAAGATCTTCCCGTACGAGAGAGGGTCGATCCTTCCATCCAATTCTATAACCTCAATCCGCTTTGAGGCAAGGGTGGTAAGGAATTCGCGCTTTTGTATCACCTCATCGCTCAGCAACACCAGTTGTCTGTTCTGGTCTTGAATTGTATCGAGCAGGCGGAGGACATATGCGGAAAAAAGTGTGGCGAGGAGGAGCGCTACTGCAACGCCAAACGGAATCCAGTTCCACTGTCGCTGAGACGAATTGTTCTGTGCGTTGTCTGTTGCGTTCAACCGAGGAATAGTCCCGCCGAGCTTCCCACCCAGGCCATGTTCTTGTTGAAGTTCACGCCCATCATTTTTCCTCTCCCCATCCGGACAAGGTTGTTCACGGGCTGCAGTTCGTCCAGCCAGATGTACATGATCCGGACTTCTGCTTTGGTGCCGCCATGTGGCGTCTCGATGAAAGCGCCGTACTCAACCTTCTCCTGCAGCACATAGTCGGACTTGCTGGCATCCGGTACTGCTGCAATATCATCGTGAGATGGACCAACCACTACCCCGCTTCCGGCGAACGAATAGAGCGGCTTGAGAACCCAGTTTTCCAAATCATCAGGCAACGAAGTCAGATTATCAAGGAATTGGGTCCGAGGTACGGTGGGATGATGAAGGTACGGAAGAGAGAACTTGCTGAGACGGAAGAACCAGTTCGGATGTCCGGCCCATTCGACGTTCAGCTCATCACGGAAGCTGAACGGAAGCTGCACATCGGCCTTCATCAGCTCATCGGCGATGGCACGATTGTAAATACGGTAGATGGGAACACGTACGCCATCCTGACGGTAGAAAAGCCGGTTCTTCTCCTTTACGACGTCGCGGATGTTAACGGTATTGATGCCACAGATCCGTTCGGTGAGAACGAAATCAGGACGTGTTTTCTGCTTGAGCGGGTCGAGCTCCAGCAATACCACATTTTCCGGCGCATGGTCCCCGAGAATCGCCCTTCTCAACAACGCGTGGTACGCCTCCAGGTCGAGTCCCCCGAGGAGATATCTCAACTCGAGGGGAAGTCCGTACACCTCTCTGTACTGCTGACAGAGCGCCGCTTGAAATCCGAAGAGCGACGGGAAGCCTTGCAACTCAATCAACTTCGGGACATAGGAACCGTCCTCGTTTCGAATCACG
>JAERML010000154.1 GCA_016844425.1 Bacteroidota bacterium | reverse complement strand
CTTCAAAAGAACGACTTTTCTTGATGCCTCGTAACTTCCAGCTGACAAACGATACACATAAACTCCTGAAGCAACCTTCATTCCAGCATCATTCGTGCCATCCCATCGTACCCGGTACTTCCCCGGGTTGGCCTCACCCGTAAGTAGGATTCGCACGGATCGACCCAGCACGTCGATGATTTCCAGTTTCACGGGAGATGTTTCGGGAATTTGAAACTCTATTGTGGTTTCCGGGTTGAATGGATTCGGGTAATTCTGAAGAAGATCGTAGCGGGCCACGATGCCCGATAGTCGATCAACTCCGGTGGGAGTCTCGCCAGTGCCGATCAGAATCACGCGGGCAGGAGAGAACGCTGTATTATTGAAAATAAGAAGAGTGTCCGTGTACGACCCGACAGTTTGAGGAGTGAACCTCATTGTTGCGTTCAAAGTATCTCCAGACTTGAGGTTGAAAGGAAAAACGGGCAGCGGTAAGAAAGCAAACCTGGGCGTTTTCGTGTAGATCGTGTCGATCCGGACTTCGTTGATCGACGTCGATGTGACGAAAAGAAATCGTTCGCGCGATGTATCGGCGGAAACACTCCCAAATCCTTGCACTGTATGGCTGAGGTAAAGTGAGGGTGTCGGCGAGGATCCTGAAATCCCTGCCATCATGGTTCCACTGTCGGACGAAACCACAATTGTTTGGTTGAACGAGCCATAAACTGTCGGATTGAAATAAACGGGAAGAAGAAGGCTGTCGTTTGCCACGATGGTATCCGGAAGAACCGCATCGATTCGGAATGGTGACGTGATGGTTGAAATGGCACGGACGATAGTCTGATACGGAGCGCGATTCCTTATGCGGAAATATGAAGAAGCGGTGTCGTTACGTTTTGCCTGTCCAAATGCAACTGCCGGGACCTGAAGGCCTGTCTCAGTGCGGAAGAGAACGCTAAAGGCGTCGCCTCCGATACCGTCGCCGTTCTGGTCGATGCCATAGCCAGTCTCGCTCCGTGCCGAAGAATCGATTTTCATAGTGTACCGTGTAAAGTACTTGAAATCAGGAGTGGGAGAAAAGGTCAGTGTCTTCTTGTCGCCTGACCATGAGATTGTCCCGCTGGCTTGCGGTGAGAACGAAAGTGCCGTACGGAGAGAAGCCGTGTCCATCGGCGTGCTCCAGAAAATCGCTACCGAGCTCTTGACGGGGAAGATTGTATCGTTTTCGGGTGGTGTTGTTGCGGTGACAAACGGAAATGATGAATAGGTGAGGGTACGATCGAAAAAGAGCAAAGATCCTGCAGTGACAGTAATACCAACGGTGTCCTTGTTGTATCGGGGAGTTTCAAAGATGAGCGTATGCGAGCCCGGAGTCAGAGAGTCAAACATGTAGAATCCGTTGTTAAAGGAATCCCCGCTGTAGATGCGATTCCCGGGCAGCAGTCTGACAACCGTTTGATTTTTCGGCTTCCCCGAGAGGTTATCGAATTGAAGGCCAGAGACGATGCCGAACGTGTCAGCTGGAGAGCTGAAATATTGCATGAATGCCTTCACCAGGCCGTATGCTTCCATCTTTCTGTAGTAGTTGTTCATGAGTCGCCGAGTCTCGGGAGAGTAGTCATGAAACGAGCCTTCCGAAAGCTCACCTGGCATTGTTAAACCGTTCAATACCCCCAGATTAAACCCCCCATTTGTCCCGCCATAAAATGTATAGTCGCTGTAGACACCAGGATATCCGGTGAGGTTGCCTCCCGACGACTGGGTTCGCAAGTGGCCTCGAATCTGATTGTAGATGTAGCTCGACATGGTTACTGCTTGCGGGAAAACCGGCAGTCGCGTCGAAATATTCTCCTTGAGAAGAAGAAGGGTGTGGTTTACGCTTGTATTATTTCCACCGGTTGCGTTGCTGTGAATGGAGTGAAACCAGTCAACATTGTTGGCATTTGCCAAGGTCCAGCGCGCACTCAGCGAGGGGTCGTCAATATCCGGATCAGAATTCCCCATTCGAGTGAGTATAACCGTCGCTCCTTGCGCCTCCAATAGCGCCTTGAGATGAATTGCTTTGTAGAAGTTGCTCTCAGATTCCCAGAAGTCGATCCCGGCCTCGGGGATGACATGGCGGTCGTCGGATTCATATCCTCCATGCCCCGGGTCTATGCAGAATTTCAGCCCTGAAAGACTTTGGCTGGACAGGTGGCCATGAATCAGGAACACAAACAACAGCAGTCTTCGTTTCATTTCTATTCTGTGTACGTTAGGATGAACACCTTACCGTCAAGAGTATGATACACAATCTCCTTTTGTGCCGGCGAACAGTGCGGGTCAAGCTCGATGCTGTCCTGGGTGGTGGTCAGCCTGTGTGTTTCAGCCCCGTCGGGTGAGACAAGAAGAATATCCGAGGTAAGGATCCTATATCCATCGTCTTTTTCATCCATGTATGCAATCCACTTGCCGTCATGTGTCCAGGAAGGTGAGTCCCTTCTTCCAAGGATGCTTATCACTGTGCCATCGAGATGAGCAATGAAAGTGCCATGCTTCATTTCATAAGCGAGGATGGTCTTTTTATCCGGGGACAACGAAGGCCAGACATAGCTGCCCCCGAAACCGAATGGATCGAGAAACACCTTTTCCAACCCTTTGAGAAGAACGATCTTTGTATTTTCAATCCCGAGGATTTCAATGTTCCCGGTTGAGGAGTCAACACTCACATCACGCATTTGCCCTGATTTGGAATAGAAGAGCTTTCCTCCTGCGAAGGCTGGCGTTGAAATATCTTCACCTGAATCGACGACCTTCCTGTCAGCATCCACCAAGTTTCTTAAAACGATCTGCTGTTTTCGGTGCCGGGTGGGCAGAAGGATTGTTGTTCGATATGCAAGCGTCTTCCCGTCATGGGAAATAGTGTAGCCGTATCCGGAAGAAGGGTCTGCAGTTATCTGGCGGATTGTTCTCGAATCAAGCGAGAACTCCCAAATGCCATGGAAATTCGAGCTGGTGTAAAACACGGATCTTCCGCTTGGCGAGAATCTTGGATTTTGCCATGTACGGCCGGTTCCGAGAGGCAGTTCTTCGGTTGATATGACGCGTGGTTGCGCTTCGAGAGGGCAAACAACAAGGAGAATCGAAAGAATAAACACCGCAAGGGAAGGTTTCATATTCTCCTCAGGGGAATCATAAAAGAAAAAAGGAAAACTTTGACAGAGATACAACGGCAACGCATTCCCATTGACGCTCATCACGGAAACATCACAGCAAACCTGCGATGGCGGCTCTGTTACTTCAGAAGCATCATCTTCTTCACGAACCTTGTTTCTCCCACGTTCATGATGTACAAATACATCCCTGAAGGGAGGGCTGTTCCATCAAAACGGAAGGTATAGAGGCCGGGAGCGAGCTCCTCATCGACAAGTGAAGCGATTTCACGTCCGAGAATGTCAAAAACGCGTATTGCTACTCTGCCATACCGCGGCACAGAAACTTCAATGTTTGTGACGGGATTGAATGGGTTCGGGTAGTTCTGACTCAAAAAATAGTTCAGTGGACCAACAGCTTCATCCAGAACAAGCGTAACTTGCTGGGTTCTGAACCGCCAAATCGCAGACCAGCTCGTGGTGCCGATAGCGTTCGTCGCTTTCAGACGCCAGAAGTATATCGTATTTCCCTGTAATGAAGACAAGGAATATGATGAATCCGTCAGATTACTAATGTTTGCAACAGTGGAAGCAGAGTCAAAGGCCTGGCTCTTAGCCACGTGAAGCTGGTATGAGCTTGCTCCCTGCGCTGCAAACCACCTGAGAGTCGGACTCACAACCACTGTGTCGCCGAAATTCGCTGGAAATGCCAGCAGGGGTATCTCCGGAAATCCGGTTCGGAAATTCCAGGCTCCAGAGAATCCGCTTGTGCCGCCTGCGTTGGCTGCATTTGCCCGCCAATAGTATATCTTTTGTCCGAGAAGTCCCGAGACAACCCTGAAGGTGTCGGGGATGCTCGCATCGAGGATGACTGATGTTGCAAACGTGGAATCGGGACAAACCTGAAGTTGATAGCCTGACGCAAGTTGGGAAGAATTCCAGAACACGTTGACACTATCCTTGAGGTTTGATGACCCGTTCGCGGGACCGGCAAGCAGCGGAGCCTGCGGTGCGGAAACCAGGAGTGCATTTGACATCGCACTCTCATTATGATTGCGGTCCAATGTCGTCACAACGTAGTATGAACTACTCGAAAGCGGGATCGTTTTCGGAACACTGCTCGGTGCGGCGGTTATGGCGACAATTCTGCTCGGATCGTCCAGGTCGCTCGGTTGAGTCGGAGGCAGAGTGAATCTGTACACAACATACCGCGAGGCCGTGTCTCCATCCGATGCCGCCGTTGGCCCATCCCACTGAAGACCCGCCGGACTTATTTCAGCAATCGGACCAAACCGCAAATTTTGCGGAGCATTCGGGGCTACGCTGTCCTTCCAAGCCATAACAGGCAGCAGGGCTGG
>JAERML010000346.1 GCA_016844425.1 Bacteroidota bacterium | reverse complement strand
CGTACAAGGACAAAACCATCATCACCTATTGTCGGACGGGCAACAGAAGCGGGAAGGCGGCAGCACTGCTCCAGGCGCAGGGGTTCAAGGTCTTTAACATGTCCGGTGGTATCGTTCAGTGGAATGAAGAACACCGCCCTGTGGTGCGGGACCGATGACTGGATCGCAGATAGTACTGTATGGGCTGCTGACGCTCGCGCTGGTGCTCTACCTCCGCCGGTGGTTGGTAACAAGGTCCGTTCCGCAGTATACTCCCGCTGAAGTGGCGGAGAGGATGAAGGCGGGGGCGGTGATGTTGGATGTGCGTACAGAAATGGAGCGAAACGGCGGGTCCATCAAAGGATCGAAACATATCCCACTCCATATGCTTTCGCGCAGAATGGATGAATTGAAGCGGTTGAAGGAGAATGAAGTGATCTGCTATTGCCGGAGCGGAAACCGGAGTGTGTCTGCGGCAGTTGTACTCAGGAAGCAGGGCTTTCGGGCAGCAAGCATGAAAGGGGAGATCGAGGAATGGAATCATTCGTAGGTCTGTGGTCGGCGCGAATACTTCCCGTCCTCCTGGGCGCCGCGGGCGGATACGCCTACTACAAGTTCATCGGGTGCAAGACGGGCGTGTGCCCCATTACCAGCAACCCCTGGATCAGCACTCTGTACGGCACACTGATCGGTTCGATGATGATCGCCCGTTGATGCTTAACAGTTGACAAGAAGAAGGAGGAGAAGATGCGTTACGGATTTTCAAAGACGGTGGCACTGACGTATGAGCAAGCAGTTGAGAAGGTGACGGCTGAATTGAAAAAAGAGGAATTCGGCGTCCTGACGACGATCGACGTAAGGGAAACACTGAAGAAGAAGCTGGATGTCGACATCGGTAAGTACGTCATCCTTGGCGCCTGCAACCCGCCGTTCGCTTACCGTGCATTGCAAGCAGAAGAACAAATCGGACTGCTGCTCCCATGCAATGTGGTTGTCTACGAGAAGCACGGCAAGACCATCGTGGGCGTGTTTGACCCCATGATAATGACGAGTGTAATCGAAAACGAGAAAATTCAGCCGATCGCACAGGAGGTGCGCCAAAAACTCGAGCGTGTCCTGGCCGCGGTCTGACCGAATGGATAATCAAACAAAGGAGAACACATGGCTGAGCATTTGACAAAACAGACTTTCCTGGAGAAGGTCTTCAACTACGAAAAGAACAAGGAGTGGAAGTTCGAGGGAGATCTTCCCTGCGTCATCGACTTCTGGGCGCCCTGGTGCGGTCCCTGCCGCGCCGTGGGACCGGTGATCGATGAGCTGTCGAAGGAGTACGCCGGCAAAGTAAACTTCTACAAGATCAACACCGACGAGGAACAGGAACTTGCCGGTGCCTTCGGCATCCGCAGCATCCCCTCACTTCTCTTCGTCCCGGCAACCGGGCAACCCAAGATGGCGGTTGGTGCATTGCCCAAGGAGTCGATGAAGGAAGCGGTGGAAAAGGAACTCCTCGCCAAAATCAACTAGCCCGAACATGCGCATGGAACGCACCCTTGATTTCTTAACGTCCCGTTGTGTGTGTCCAGACCGGACGCTCCGTCATATTACACTTCGACGTCCGGTGATTTACGCGCGAGCCGCTTTGCGATTCGTCATCTCCTGTTGTGGTTCTACTCTTCATTTCCTGCTTTGCAGGAGAGATCAACAGCCCAGGAGACTATTTTGTATCGAGGATGATCGGGAGTCCATCTTTTCCCGCACCTACGATGATCACCTTGGTATTGGGTGATGAGGCGATCTTCTCCGTGGCTTCAATCCCCTTCCACCGAAGGAGTTGTTCGCTTATTCCCTGGGCAACGATCTTCTGGAAATCAGAAATACCCTGTGCCTCGATTCTCTTCCGGTCTGCTTCCTGTTTCTCCTTCGTCAGGATGAACTCCATCCGTTGGCTCTCCTGATCAGCCCGCTGCTTTTGCTCAATTGCTTCGGTCAGTTGTGAGGGAAGTGCAACATTACGGAGAGGTGTGGACTCCACAATCACACCGCGCGGTGCAACTGCCTTCGCAAGCTCCTCCTGAATTGCCACACCGAGCCGTTCCCGTTCGGTGGAGTAAAGAGCGCTGGCTTGCACACTCGCAGTCACCGCCCGGCTGATTGAACGGAACTGTGGAATGAGAATGATGGTCTGGTAGTCCCCACCGCCCACCGTCAGGTACACGCGGGCAGCCGAGTCGGGGTTCAGCCTGTACAATGCGCTGATTTCCAGACCGATGGTGAGGCCTTCACGTGAAAGAGTCTGCATCGCTTCTTTGTGTTCCTGCGTACGGATGTCATACTTGATCACTGTGGCCAGAGGATTGACGAAGTTGATGCCGGCACGGAGTGTCCGGTCTGACACCGTTCCAAAGAAATCAATTACCCCCACGTGGCCGGCAGGGACCTGTGTAAAGCACTGCGCCAGCGACAGAACCAGAAAGACGCCAAACGCAACGGAAGAAAGCGTGGAAACCGTACGGAAAGCAATGTTCTGCCTGGCTTGAACTGCTGACCTCCGCCAGATGAAGAACGCAGCAATTGCGATCAGAAGCGTAAATATGAATGACATGACGAGTTCCTTTCGGTAAAGTGGGCGATGGAAGTGATGAACGCGGCGTGACTATGCGTACATCAATCTACTAAGAGATCGGAGGAAGGGCAACAAGAATCGGTCTTCTTTGATTTTCCTGCTGTATTCTGTATCTTCAGACGATTTCTTCCCTCGTTTTCTATTGCGATGACATATGGAACCAGTTAAGCCCCCCCGAATACGAAAAGGTGACCTCATCGGTATCGTCTCACCGGCGAGCCCTGTTGCGGATGTGTCAAGAATCGAGAGTGGTGTCCGCTATCTTGAAGGATTGGGGTACCACGTTATAGTTGGG
>JAERML010000021.1 GCA_016844425.1 Bacteroidota bacterium | reverse complement strand
CCTAATGGGAGTAATGACGTACATTGAGGCGATCTCAAAAGGGATGTGGGAAGAAATGGAACGGGATTCTTCGGTGTTCCTGATTGTGGAGGACATTGGTGAATACGGTGGGGCATTCAAGGCCACCAAGGGATTTCTCAAACAGTTCGGTCCTGATCGTGTGATAGACTCGACACTGTCGGAAGCCGCGATCATAGGTGCTGCAACTGGCGCGGCGGTGGTCGGGATGCGACCAATTGCCGAGATGCAATTTGCAGACTTCGTAACCTGTGGGTTCAATCAACTAGTTGTTAACGCCGCGAAGATGCATTATCGGTGGCATCTCCCCGTTCCCATGGTAGTCCGGTTGCCGACCGGCGGCTACATACATGGTGGGCCTTACCATTCGGCCAGCACCGAGGCATGGTTCTTTCATGTGCCCGGATTGAAGATTGTCGCGCCTTCGACTCCTTATGATGCGAAGGGGTTGATGAAGGCGGCGATCCGCGACAACAACCCGGTTCTTTTCTTTGAGTACAAGTACCTGTATCGAAGGGTCAAAGGGGACGTTCCGGACGGTGATTATGTTGTGGAGTTGGGGAAGGGGGAAGTGAAGCGTGGCGGCGACGACATGGTTATCTTCACCTATGGTTCTACGGTCCATCTCAGCCTCGAGGCTGCCGAGGTTCTCTCAAAGGAGGATGGTGTTGAAGTGCGTGTCGTGGATCTTCGCACACTACTGCCATTGGACAAGGACCTGATTCTGAGTTCGGTTCGTGAGACCGGCAAGGTACTTATCGTACACGAAGACACAGTGACGGGTGGGATTGGAGGAGAGATCGCGGCATTGATTTGTGAGAGTGCATTCAATGCTCTCGATGCGCCAATCAAACGAGTCGGCTCGCTCGACACGCCGGTGCCGTTTGCGCCACCTCTTGAGGAGTACTTTCTCCCTGACACCCCAAAGATTGTGAAAGCCCTGCGGGACCTGACGCGCTATTGAGTGTGGATTACATACTTTCAGCATAAAGGATGATGACATGGCACGTGTAGAAGTTGTGATGCCCCAAATGGGCGAGAGCATTGTCGAAGGGACGATTGTGAAGTGGCACAAGAAGGTCGGCGACAAAGTGAAAAAGGATGAAACCCTTTTGGAGATAAGTACGGACAAGGTGGATTCGGAAATTCCATCGCCATCCGCAGGCGTGCTTGCCGAGATCGTAGTTCCAGAGCAGAAAACGGTGGCTGTCCGCACGGTAATTGCCTACCTCGACACTGAAGGAGATGCAGTTGCGACCTCTGCCCCTGCCGCGCCAACGCCTGAGGCTCCGAAAACTGCTGCACCGGCACCTGTTCCGCTGCCCATTCCCGCGATACAACCACTAGCCGCTCCTGCAAGTGGCCGATTCTACTCACCCCTTGTCCTGAACATTGCCCGTACCGAAGGAATCTCAATGAGCGAACTCGAGATCGTGCCAGGGACTGGGGAGGAAGGGCGTGTCAGCAAGAAGGACATTCTCGCCTATGTCGCAGCGCGAAAGAGCGGTACGGTGGCACCTCCGGCAGCGGGGGCATCGACCACGAAGGCAGCGCCGGTCGGGATTGTTGCCAAACCAGTTGAAGTCCCGGAACTACGAGCAAAGTACCCCGCGCCCCAGCATGACATTCTGCAGATGAGCAATGTTCTGCAAAAAATGGCCGAGCACATGGTGAAAAGTGTGCAGACCTCGCCTCACGTTGCTGCCATCCACGAAGTGGACATGACGAATGTTGTGAAGCATCGGGGCGCGCATTCAGGAGAGTTTGAGAAGAAGGAAGGCTTCAAGCTTACCTTCACCCCCTATATCGTTGAGGCTGTAGTCAGGGCAATCAAGAAATATCCGTTGATCAATACTTCTATTGAAGGTGACAAGATCATAAGGAAGAACTTCGTCAACCTCGGCATCGCTGTTGCTTCAGATAACGGGTTGATTGTTCCCGTGATCAAGCATGCGGAAGAAAAGAATTTTATCGGGCTGGCTCGCGCAGTGAACGATCTTGCCATGCGCACACGCAACAAAAAGCTGATGCCGGATGACATTCAAGGAGGGACGTTTACAATTTCCAACTACGGCGTCTTCGGGACGATGATCGGAACACCCATTATCAACCAACCGCAGGTGGCAATTCTGGGGACCGGTGCGATCAAGAAGCGCGTGGCGGTCATTGATGATGCGATTGCGATCCGCTCCATAGCATACTTCACAATGTCTTTCGATCACCGGATTGTTGATGGTGCCCTCGGAGGGACGTTCCTGGAAGAGGTCGTACAGAATCTCCAGAACTTTGACATGACGATGAAATTCTAGGCACATACCATGGACTTTGTCATTCAAGAAATGCCGACAGCGGAGGTCCCGCGAAATGTTCGTCCGGACTGGCTCAAGGTGAAGATCCCGGCGGGCGAAAACTACGCTCGGCTGAAGGCGATGATCGATACGCATAAACTCCACACGGTGTGTGAGGAAGCCCGTTGTCCGAACATGGGAGAGTGCTGGAATTCGGGCACAGCAACGTTTATGATTCTCGGCGATATCTGCACGCGGTCGTGTGGTTTCTGTGCTGTGAAAACCGGCCGACCCGAAACGCTTGATTTGGAAGAGCCATATCGCGTTGCCGAGGCCATCCGGATCATGGGCGTGCGGCATGCAGTTATCACGTCCGTGAACCGCGATGAGCTTGCCGATGGCGGGGCAGCGATCTTTGCCGAGACGATTCGCCAGGTGCGCATTGTCAATCCGAACGTGAGGATTGAGGTCCTCATCCCCGATTTCCGTGGTGTGTGGTGGGCTCTTGATATCGTGATTGATGCGAAGCCGGATATTCTCAATCATAACACTGAGACCGTTCCTCGGCTTTACCAACCCGTTCGGCCACAAGGGAAGTACAACCGATCGCTAGAACTGCTACGTCGTGCAAAGAACGCGGGGATGCTGACGAAGAGCGGCCTGATGCTCGGGCTGGGCGAGAAAGTGGAGGAGGTTCTTGAGGTGATGACGGACCTCCACGCACATGGCTGTGATATCCTCACTCTAGGACAGTACCTTCAGCCCACAAAAGATCACCTTCCGGTGGATCGTTTCGTACATCCGGATGAATTCCGGATGCTCAAGCAGAAGGGGATGGAGATGGGCTTCGCGCATGTCGAATCTGGACCGCTAGTTCGAAGCTCCTATCATGCCGAGAAGCAGGTATGACGAAAAATCCGTTGACTCTTGGGTGGAAATTGCTTAAATTTACCAACTTTTCTGACCGGAAGTTTCTCACTGTACTACTTAGGAGTAGCGATCGTGGATAAGCCCACACATTTCTTCAGAACGACCGATTTTCCCCAGAAATGGCATTTGATTGATGCCGAAGGGAAAACCCTTGGCAGAATTGCCTCGACTGCAGCCCGCCTCCTGAGGGGCAAGCACAAGCCAGTTTTTACCCCCAACTCAGACATGGGCGATTTTGTCATTGTTGTTAATGCGGCCAAGGTAAAGCTAACAGGAAAGCGGACCGAGCTGAAGGAATATTTCCACTACACGGGCTATCCCGGCGGGGCAATATTCGAGCGCTTCCAGGATCTTATCCGAAAGCACCCCGAGCGTGTGTTCGAGCATGCGGTGAAGGGGATGTTGCCACACAACAGGCTTGGTCGACAGATCATCAAGAAAATGAAAGTGTATGCCGGCGCGGATCATCCGCATTCGGCTCAACGTCCCGAAATGTACCCCGCCAAGAACTAAGAACGTAGGAGCTTGACGCAAGAATGCACGCACACAATACACAGGCTGTTGGGAGAAGGAAGACTTCTGTAGCGCGAGTAATCCTCTCTCCCGGATCAGGGAAGATCACCATCAACAAGAAACCGCTCGAGCAGTATTTTCCTCTCGAGACCCTCAGAGCGGATGTAGTGAAACCGTTTGAGATCACTCAGACCGGTGGCAAATACGATGTTCGTGTCAATGTGGAAGGAGGCGGATCAACCGGTCAAGCAGGGGCCATTCGCCTGAGTATTGCGCGGGCACTGGTTGAAATGAGTGAGGATAATCGAGCGCCACTCCGAACCGCGGGGATGATGACGCGTGACCCCCGAATGGTTGAGCGGAAGAAGTATGGACAGAAGAAGGCACGCAAGAGATTCCAGTTCTCCAAGCGGTAGTGAACGGGAGATGTAGGTCGAGAGAGTTGTACCAGTTCAAAATAAACATACCTTTGGATTCTTCCGGTAGTGTCGCGCCATCGGCGTGATTCCGGAAGAAGATGAAGAAGGTAGACGATTAAAACTAAAAATAAGGAAGACCAGTATGCCCACCGTGGAAGTAGCCGAGCTGCTCGCTGCCGGGTGTCACTTCGGACACCTGACCCGCCGTTGGAATCCCAAGATGCGTCCTTATATTTTCATGGAGCGCAACGGGATCCACATCATCGATCTTATGAAATCCAAAACGCTTCTGGAAGAGGCAGCGAATGCCATTACAAATGTCGTCGCCGAAGGCAAGCGCGTTCTGTTTGTTGGGACGAAAAAGCAGGCCAAGGACGTGATCCGTGAAGAGGCCGTTCGTTGCGGGCAATTCTACGTGAGCGAACGCTGGCTCGGCGGACTCCTCACCAATTTCGCCACCGTGCGGAAGAGCGTAAAGCGTCTCACGAACATCGAGAAGATGGAAAGTGATGGAACGTTTGACAAGATCACGAAGAAGGAGGGACTCTTCCTTTTGCGTGAGAAGGACAAATTGAATAATGTGTTGTCCGGCGTGGTGGAGATGACGCGACTACCAGGTGCGTTGTTTGTTGTGGACGTAAAGCGGGAGGCGATTTGTGTGAAGGAAGCACGACGACTCGGCATCCCGGTGTTTGCCATTGTCGACACCAACTGCGATCCCGATACGGTGGACTATGTGATCCCCGCGAATGATGATGCAATCAAGTCGGTGCATGTGATTACCAAAGCATTTGCCGATGCCATCCTCGCCGGCAAAGAGCGCGCTGCCACTCATCTGATGGAACTGGCCGCGGTAGCGGAGAGCAAGGGGAAAAACGCCGTTGAGGCGGATGAGAAGGCCCCATTGAACTGAATTTACACTGACTGAGGCTGAAGTGGAAGTTATGGATATCACCAACGATATGATCAAGAAGCTCCGGGAAAAAACCGGAGCAGGAATGATGGACTGCAAACGGGCGCTTGAAGCAACGTCAGGCGACATGGAGGCGGCGATTGAGTATCTCAGGAAAAAGGGGGCCGCTGTCGGACAGAAGCGTGCTGACCGTGCTGCTAAAGAAGGAATGATTGTCACTCGTGTCGCCAGCAGCGGAAAGATGGGGGTGATTGTCGAAGTGAATTGCGAGACGGACTTCGTGGGCCGGAGCGATGATTTCACGGGTTTTGCCACAGCCGTCGCTGAGGTTGTAGAGGCGCACCAACCGTCGACCCTCGAGCAACTTCTTACGCTGACAACTCGGAGCGGGAAGAAGGTCTCAGAGTTGTGGAACGACCTTCTCTCCAAAGTGGGTGAGAAGATCGCGATTCGTCGTTTCAACATTCTCGAGTCGGTGGACGGCCAGATCAGCTCATACACGCATCTCGGCAACAAGATCGGCGTTCTCGTTGAACTCACCGGCGCAAACCAGGAAGTCGGTGCCGTCGGAAGAGACGTTGCAATGCAGATCGCCGCCATGAACCCTGCCGTTATCTCCCGCGAGCAGGTGGACAAGGCATGGATTGAGCGCGAACTCGACATCTACCGGACTCAAGCGAAGAATGAGGGGAAGCCTGCCCCGATTCAGGAGAAGATCGCACTGGGGCGTCTTGAGAAATTCTATCAGGAGGTCTGCCTCCTTGAGCAGACCTTCATCAAAGACTCCGGCAAGACGGTGAAAGACTATGTCCAGGAATCGGGGACGAAAGCCGGTCAGACAATTTCCGTGAAGCGCTTCCAGCGATTTCACCTCGGAGAGGAAACGAAGTAAGTTCAATGTCCCCGTACGGGGACATTGTTGTATTGGTACCACAACCCGCAGGGGCCATGAACAAACCGAAATACAAACGGATTTTGCTGAAGCTCAGTGGGGAATCATTGATGGGGGACCAGGACTACGGGATCGATCCTCATGTGTTGAAGCGCTATTCAGCGGAGATCAAGGCGGTCGAAGGACTGGGAGTTCAGATCGGCATTGTTATCGGTGGGGGAAACATCTACCGTGGCGTCTCCAACTCCTCCAGTAACATCGACAAGGTAACTGGCGACCACATGGGAATGCTTGCCACATTGATCAATGCGCTCGCGCTGCAGAGTGCGCTGGAACATGATGGGCTGGTAACACGGCTTGTGTCTGCCATCCGCATGGAGGTGATAGCGGAGCCGTTCATCCGGCGACGTGCAGTTCGCCATTTGGAGAAAGGGCGGATCGTAATCTTTGGCGCCGGGACTGGAAACCCGTACTTCACCACCGATACAGCAGCCGCACTCCGCGCCGTTGAGATCGAAGCCGATGTCATCATCAAGGGAACGCGTGTCGATGGTGTGTATGATTCCGATCCGGAGCGGAACCCTGGCGCGTTCAAGTTTCAGGAGATCTCTTACCTCGATGTGTTGAAGAAGGATCTCAAAGTAATGGACATGACGGCGATAACGCTGTGCAGGGAGAATAAGCTCCCTATCCTGATCTTTAATATGAACACTCCCGGAAACCTCAAACGGCTGATCCTTGGAGAGGCGGTGGGCACGAAAGTCATGGACGTTCCGTCACCCGTACTCGAGTAACACCACGTAAGGAGAACCATGGTAAAGCAGATCCTCAAAGAAGCTGAAGACAAAATGCACAAAGCCGCGGAGGTAGTACGGCAGGAACTGGTAAAGGTCCGGACAGGCAAGGCAACCACTGTCCTGCTCGACGGGATTAAGGTGGACTACTATGGGACGATGACCCCTCTGAACCAGGTTGGTAATGTTAGCGTTGCCGATATCCATACGCTGACGATCCAACCGTGGGACAAGAGTATGCTTGACCCTATCCAGAAGGCAATTCAAGTTGCGAATCTTGGCCTGAATCCTGTGAAGGATGCCGAGTTAATCCGGGTTCCGATTCCATCACTGAATGAGGAACGCCGGCGCGAGCTGGTGAAGTTGACAAAAAAATTTGGTGAGGATGGCAAGATCGCCATCAGGAACATCCGGCGTGATGCGATTGAACATCTGAAGAAATCTGAAAAGGCCGAGCATCTGTCGGAAGATGACCGCAAACGGGGTGAGACAGAAGTCCAGAAGATGACCGACAAGTGGATCAAGGAGATTGATTCATTCCTTCTGCAGAAGGAAAAGGAAATAATGGAAGTATAGCAGGTGTGGTGCAATTCAACACTACCGAGCCGGTCCATAAAGGTCCGGCTTTTTTTTGAAACTTACTCCCCCTCCAATCGTACCCACAAACAGAAAGCGATAGTGTATTCCACAAAAAGAGGGTACCATGTCAAGAAGGCTCTATAAGTCCCGCTCTGATAGGATGATCGATGGCGTATGTGGAGGCCTGGCGGAGTACTTCAATCTTGATCCAACGCTGGTGCGCATTGCCTGGGTTATCCTGACGCTTGCAGGGGGCTCAGGAATATTTCTCTACATTATTGCCATGATTGTGATGCCCACGAACTCGGCGTCAGTTTCAGCGCCGTCAACGGGTAAGACGTCCCACTCGAACCAGAAATTTTGGGGAATTCTCCTGGTAACACTTGGAATCTTCTGGCTTGCGGGAAACCTCGGGTTTTCCTTCTGGCACCATTGGTGGGGACTCTCCTGGGACTTATTGCTCCCAATTCTTCTCATCCTGGCCGGTGTGGCGTTTCTTTTTGGGGGTAGGAACTACATTTCAAATGTCCCGGCGTCTCAGCCAGCTTCCACCGATCCAGCTGGGCCGGCCTATCCGGAAGCAACACTGAATGCGTCCGGTCGGAAGCTCTACAGGTCGCGGACCGAAAGAAAATTATTTGGTGTATGTGGTGGCCTGGCGATGCATTTCAATATTGACCCGTCGATCATCCGGATACTCTTTGTGCTGGGCGTTTTTGCCTCGTTCGGCCTTGCGTTGTTCGCGTACTTCCTGATGGCGATCATCGTTCCGGACGAACCGCACACCGCGTTGGCGTCCTAAGAGGGAGAGAATACCATGCGTTCGACATTCTCGTGGTTTGGTACAGGCCTTATCATTGTAGGTCTCGTAACGCTTCTCGACAGGCTCGATGTCCTCTATCTTGATTGGACTACGGCTGTATGGGGTCTGATTGCCGTCTTCGGTGCGGCACGCATGATTGATGGATTCCAACAGAAACTCCGCGCACGACTGTTCTGGGGGGTATTCTTGCTTCTCCTTGGCACATTCAACGTGCTGCTGGACTTGGACGTCGTCTCCTTCCGGTATCACATGTTTCCGCCTGTTGTTCTGTTGATCCTGGGTGCCAGCATCCTCGCACTCTTCGTTTTGAATCCCAAGGAATGGCACTTGCTCATCCCCGCAATCTCCTTTCTGGGGCTGGGTGTGCTCTGGATACTTGTCAGTTTCGGCTACGTGTACAGATATGAAGTCGTTGATGCGGTTCGATTCTATTGGCCGATTGCACTAATCCTGTTTGGGTTGTCACTCCTCCTAAGAAGGAAATCGACCTAGAAAATTGTGGGATGGTCTCATACAAACAGAAAGGGCGCTCCAGATCTGGAGCGCCTTTTCATTTCATGAGGTTCGTACGTGCTCTCAATCCTTACCCCGGGCAGGTCAGGGAGAGTGACAACCTGGGTTGAAGTTTCCTGAACTGTCATCAAACCGCCTCCTGATCCAATGGGCTTCAAGGACGCACCAACATGATAACCACGTCAACAGCAGCCTGTTTTGTATTCTCCAATAGCGAGACTCGATAGAGGAGCCTCCTCCTGACGGCAAAAGTCACGTCATCGGAGAAATTCTCAGGGTAGCGAACCGTTCCGCTTGCAAGAATCTCCGAATGTGAATCCTGAATCATCAATCTGATTGGCCGTGGCTGACCGCTTCGGACTAGTGGGCGTCAAGCCAGGTTCTGCCTGTCCCGATTTCCACTTTCAGCGGAACTGAAAGCCCCATAGCTTTCAGCATACATTCCTTCACGAGGGCCTTCATGACCGTAGTCTCTGTTTCCGGGATCTCAAAAACAAGCTCATCATGTACCTGCAAAAGCATCCTGCTCTGCAATTTGCGGGACTTGATCTCATTGTCCAGTCGTATCATAGCCAGTTTGATCATGTCGGCTGCCGTACCCTGTATTGGCATGTTGATCGCCTGTCGCTCGGCATTTCCCCTGACATTTTGATTGCGGCTGTTGATGTCGGGAAGATATCGTCTTCGTCCCAGCAGTGTGCTCACATAACCCGACCGTCGGGCAGAGTCAATGGTGTCATTGATGTATTGTTTCACTTGTGGAAATCGCTCGAAGTACCTGGCGATAATCTCCTTTGCTTCGGTCTGGCTGATCTCCAAACGATTGGACAGGCCGAACGGGCCGATGCCATACATGATACCGAAATTCACCTCCTTCGCCTTTCGTCGCATATCCCGGGTCACGTCGCGCAGTTCGACGCCGAACACCTTTGATGCGGTGGAGGCATGGATGTCCTCGTTGTTGAGGAACGCCGCCCGCAATCCTTCGTCGCCGGATACGTGGGCCATCACGCGTAGCTCGATCTGTGAATAGTCTCCTGAAAGGAGGACATCTGTTGGGCGCTCTGCGACGAACGCCTTCCGGATCGCCCGTCCCAACTCGGTTCGGATCGGTATGTTTTGCAGATTGGGGTCACTGCCGGAGAGTCGCCCCGTCGCCGCGACGGTCTGATTGAAGGAGGTGTGGACGCGTCGGGTTCTAGGGTTAACGAGGAGAGGGAGTGCATCCACGTACGTGGATTTCAGTTTGGTAAGCTGCCGGTAGTCAAGCAGTTTCTCAATAATCGGATGCTCCCCCCTGAGATCTTCCAGCACATTGACGTCTGTGGAGAAGCCTGTTTTGGTCTTCCGGATCGTTCGAAGCTTCAGGGTATTAAAAAGGACGTTGCCAAGTTGCTGTGTGGAATTGATGTTGAATTGCTCGCCGGCAAGGTCGAGTATCTCGCGAACCAGGTTTTCGATCTGGCGTTCGAGATCTTTAGACATTTCGGCCAGGTACTTCGTGTCAAGCGCAATTCCTGCCGCTTCCATCCGTTCAAGAACACTGATGAGTGGGAATTCCAGAGTCTCACAGAGATGGAGCTGACCATGATCAGCGAGCATCGTCTGTTGCTTGTGGTAGATCCGCAGTGTCATGTCTGCGTCTTCTGCAGAATAGCTTGTGATAGCTTCGAGCGGGACCTCGGTGATGTGTTTTGCGTTCTTCCCCTTGCCAATGAGCTCCTCAAACGAGATCATGCGATAGCGGAGATGTTGCATGGCAAGTGCGTCGAGGTTGTGTTGGCCATCGGGGCGCAGGATGTAGCTTGCTACCATGGTATCGAATTCCACGCCGCTTACCTCCACGCCATGGTTCCTCAGGACGAGCATGTCATACTTGATATTCTGTCCGACCTTCTTGATGGCATTGCTTGCGTGGTGTGGTTGTGCGACGCCGCGATTTGACTGCCAAAAAGGGGACCATGGTCGTTCGAAGCGCTCATGCCGGCATTGACAGGGATGTAGAAAGCCTCTCGCTCCTTGACGCAGAAAGAAAGTCCTACGAGCACGGCTGCGAACGGGTTGGTGGAGGTTGTCTCTGTGTCGAAGACAAATCGTTCCGCAGCGGCCAGTGTGGATGCCAATGCGTCAAGCTGCTCCCTGGTTGTGACACAGTGGTATTGATGCTCGTCAGTCGAAATATCAAGGGGCGCGGAGATTGGCTCTGGCGGCAGTGTCCGCTTAGCATCAGGGAGCATGTCGTCAAAAAGCTCTGTATCGCGAAGACGGCGTGCCAGAGCTTTGAATTCCAACTCCCCGAAGAGTCTGATGAGCTGGGAAGTGTCCCGCCGCGCGGCGCGCAGCTGGTGGAAGTCGATGTCGATGGGGACGTTCGTATCAATGGTCACCAGCTTTCGCGAAAGAAAGGCTTTCTCCCGATGCGCAATGAGTTTCTCCCGGACGCCCTTCTGTGGAATTTCATCCACGTGTTCATAGAGCTCCGGAATCGACCCGAACTTCTGAATCAGGGGGATTGCGGTCTTTTCTCCGATGCCGGGAACGCCGGGAACATTGTCCGATTTGTCACCGATAAGTCCCAGAACATCGATGACTTTTTCAGGGGTGACGCCGAACTTCTCCAGCACGCCCTTCTCATCCACGATCTCTGAATCAGCGGCGGATTTTCCTGGTTTGTACATCTTGATCCAGGGGGAGATGAGTTGCATGAAATCCTTGTCCCCTGTAACCATGTACGTTAGGACGCCTTCGCTCTCAGCCCGTCGGGCGAGTGTCCCGATGATATCGTCCGCTTCGTAACCGGGGAGTTCCAGGAGCGGCGTGTTGAATGCCCGCACGACATCCTTTAGCTTCTCCATCTGCGAGGCCATGTCTTCCGGCATCTTCTGTCGTGTGGCCTTGTACTCACCGTAGATCTTATGTCGAAAAGTCGGTTCGCGTGTGTCGAAGACAACAGCAACATGCTCGGGCTTCTCGTCCTCGAGGATCTTCATCAGGGCTGTCACAAAACCGTAGACCGCACTGGTGTTTTCACCTTTACTATTGATAAGCGGACGGGTGATGAACGCAAAGTAGGCTCGGTAGGCCAGTGCCATGCCGTCAAGGAGGAAAAGTCGTTCCGGTCGAGCCATAGTGAGATTCAGAAAGTTATTTGATATAGGGTGGCGGAGGCTTACAGATCAGATCTGTGCTGAATCTGCTGAGGCTTCTCCCGGCCTCGTGGATTCTTGCCTGATTGGTTGCTCGTCCAGGTTCCGCCAAACGATGAGACTCATTGTCACCAGCATGCAACTGTTAACCACAAATGAAGTCATGATCCCAAAGTGCCCGGCCACGAACCCACCTAAGATCGGTCCCAACATGTTTCCCAGGATGGTCAGGCTTGAGGCAATCGCAATCATCCCGCCTCTGCGTTCCTGGGGAGCGTAGAAGCTTGTCAGTGAGTAGAGTGCAGGCAAGACCCCGCCACGTGCGAATCCCAGGAAAGCCCGCAGCAGGCTCAATTGCACAAGGTCTCTTACAATCATGTGTCCGGCGTAGACAACGCCCACCACGGCGAGCGCTATCGTAAGATTCTTCTTGTATCCTTTCCGGTCATTCCGCCTGCCCCACCATGGTGCAGAGATAACCATGAAGAGACCCGAGATAGAGAATATCCCGCCTGCAAGCGTGGAGAGATACCGGGTGTCGGCCGTGAAGCTTTCGATGAAGAGTGCAAAGATTGGTTCGATCATCAAAACAGAGATTTGCCCGACCACAAGGGTAAGCCCAACGACGCGGAGACGTTTGTCAGCGTACATGAGTCGATAGTTCTCGAACACGGTATACTTCTTTCCGTCTACAGTTCCCCGTGAAATTTCCTTCACTTTGAGAACAACAACAACTCCACTGACTGTGCACAGTGAGGCAGTGATAAAGAAAATCTCCCGGTAACCAAATAGGTCAGCCAGGAGCCCACCGACGAACGGTCCGAGGACCATCCCCCCGGCCGTAGCGGACTGAAGAAATCCAAGTGCGTAACCAATCCTGTCCTTTGGCGTATTGGTGGATACCAAGGCGAGGGCCGAGGCAATGAAGCCGCTGATTGCTCCTTGCACAATTCTGAAGAGGAACAACTGGTAGACGTCTTGCGAGAGGCCAACCAGCACTTGGGAAATGGCAAGTCCAAAAATTGCGCGGACGACCATGATCTTTCGTCCATACCGGTCACCAAGGTTTCCCCAAATGGGCGTTGCGATGAACGATAGGACAAATGGGCCGGAGAAAACAAGTCCACTCCACCGTGCCAGCTCGGTAGGTTCAGTAACACCCAATTCACGAATAAAGAATGGAAGGAAGGGGACAACGAGGTTCATCCCCATCATGGCAAGAAATTGCGTGCCCCAGAGGATGTAGAGGTTCTTACGCCATAATTCCATGCGCTACTGTTTCTTCTGTCGCGCTTGAGCCGCCTGCCATTCTCTGAAATTGGGCAACAGACTCTTCTGGAACGCTACTTCGGAAACGACTTTCGTCTTGATGTAAAACTCCTTCGTGTCCTTCGGCCAGAACACGATCGGCATCCAATCTCGTCCGAATACGCCATTCGATTCCAGTAGTTGTTCAGTAGAGAGAGGGTTCCCCACAAAATACATATACGGGCTCTCATTGTCATACTGAAACAACCGGATGACAGAGAGACTATCGAAAGTGAATGACACTTCTCCAACCAGGACCCCGTTCTCTTCGTACAACCGCTTTTTCACGTTCCGGAAGCCCGGGTTTTCATTCTCCAGTTGTGTCCCTTGAATGTAGAACTCGGTGAGCTGTTGGAAATCATCGTTCGAGATATCCAGAGTATCGTCTGCCTCCGAGAGAATGTTGACAAACTTGATGACCGCCTCCCCAGAATGGTCGGACTTCAAAGTGATCCGGTATTCTTTGGTCTCCACGGTGAGACATCCGGACAGGAGGATTGCTGCCAGCAGAAGAGTGAACGGCGCGACAAGTCGCATGATTGAGCGGCTGAGTTTTTTGGAACGTTATTGTGAATGAATATACCAAATGACGTCAGGAAATGCAAAGATTCGGGCAAATTCACCTGGAATGTCATCAACCTTACCATTTACTTTCTGAAGTGATTTCAGTAATGTTCTACTGCAATTCCTCACAACATATACATCTCGATGAAGAAAGAACGCGCAAAGAAACTTCTCCTGCTTGCCATGAGTATCGGATTCGTGGTCGTGCTCGACTTTACCTGGAGTCTCGTCTATGGGCTGCTCACAGAGGATATGAGGGAGCGTTTTTTTGTTTTTGATCAAGAGATCGGCTTCATCCACCAGCCAAATGTCGAGTTTGAAGTGTCATGGCCTGAAGCGCAGTCCGGGAAGGTAGTGTATCGTACGAACAACATCGGTTTGCGGGAAGATCGCGCAACATTAGAGCAAGCTAATGTGAACCATCGCGTAGTTGTGTTTGGAGATTCTCACACGGATGGTGTGGTGAACAACAAAGACTCCTTTCCGCATGTAGCAGAAGATCTTCTGAACCGTTCATCAGAGACTCCTGTGGAAGTACTGAACGCTGGGATCGGTCTGTCCTGCATCCGCCAGCATGCACAATTGTTGAAGCGTTTGCTCCGGCTTCGCCCTTGTGTTGCTGTCTTCACCGTCTTCGTCGGGAACGATTATGCGGACATTTTGCATACAGCAGCGGGGCCCACCTTGTATGACCGCTGGCTGAAACACAGCATCATTTTGCGAGGCCTCCGTCGCCTCGATTTCAGTCCCCGTATGAGAGCTGAACGAGTCAACCGCTATGCAATGTGGCAGAGCATGTCGCAGGCATACTACTTCAAACAACATCCCGATAGTCTAGCCCGCGCATCCCGGATGCATGAAGAGTTGTTCAGTTCCATCGATTCTATTTGCCGCGAACATCAGATTGTCCCGCTTATCCTCATCCTTCCAACGAAATACCAGGTAGAGCCCGGATCCGCGGGGGAGGATTTTGCGTCCATCGAGCATATACTCGGATTCGCTCCGGATAGGAAAACTGAAGAGGAGGTGAGTATCGATCTTCATGCAATTCTGACGAGGCTACGCATACCGTTCGTTGATCTGAAGGAGCGGTTCAGTGCGGCCGCCGACTCTGCACATGCCCGTCATTTGTTCTGGCAGGCGGACCACCACTTGAGCGAGTACGGTCACGCTGTAGCGGGTACGGTTCTCGCGGACACACTCCGTGGACTGTTGCGAGGGCTACCGGCATCAGAGGCCAATTGATTGTTGGTATTGTTTGCGGTATCTTTATACGGCAGCTTCAGTGTTTGATTCACTTTCCCTCCTAATCTTGTCTGACAGCGCGCATCCAGACTCAGTGACGTCTCCAGCACAGATCGCTCCGGGAATCCTCTTTTCGTCAACACTCTTTACACCTTTCATTGAAGATGATGCCGTAACCCTATCTCGTCATTTCAGGTTGGAGAAAGTGATCGTCTCGGGTTGGCGTGCATTGCTTAAGTTGCCGGGGGGTGTGTGGCGATCGGACATCACCTTGTCGTGGTTTGGCTCCGTGTATGCAGGCTATACTGTTTTTCTTTCAAGAATAATGGGGAAGAGATCCGTCATTGTCGTGGCAGGGCTGGATGCGTCGAAGGACAAAGAGATTCGCTATGGCATCTGGCTCAGTCCCTGGAAATCCGTGATCATGCGCTATGCCTTTCGTCATGCGGATCGACTTCTTGTTGTGGATCCGTTCTTGGAAGGTGAGGCAAAACGCCTTGCGGAATATGATGGAGGGAACATCATCAATATTCCCTTCGGCTTTGATCCGGACACGTGGAAACCGGGAGGGGAAAAGGAGAACATGGTTCTGACCGTGGCCGCATGTCATGACCGATGGAGGATGAAGAAGAAGGGGATCGACAAGCTCTTTGCCGCGGCGGTTCTGATGCCTGATGTTCGATTTCAAATCATTGGCATCCGCGCCCGCCTGATGCCTGAGGTCAACCGTGAGGCGCCGTCAAATGTCGAGTTGATTCCATTTGTGCCACGTGACCGGTTGCTTGCATACTACCAGCGGGCAAAAGTGTTCTGTCAGCCCTCATATACTGAAGGTCTTCCCAATACTCTCTGCGAAGCGATGTTGTGTGGCTGCATCCCCGTGGGGACAATTGCAGGAGGGATACCCACAGCAATCGGCGACACGGGATACCTGATGCCCTACAGCGATCAGCCTGCGCTCGTTCAGGCACTACGTTCTGCACTGGCTTCGCCAGTGTCGGATGGGCTGAAGGCTCGCCATCGCATTGCGACTGAATTTACACAAGAACGCCGGGAGAAGGCATTGCTGGATGTTATCCGAGGACTCGCCCAATGAAGCGACCTCTCAAAAATCTTCTCTCCCTTGGCTTCGGCGATGCAGGGAGTCGGTTCCTCGGCTTTTTCATAACCGTATATCTGGCGCGTGTCCTTGAACCTTCCGGGTTTGGTGTTATGAACATTGGCCTCGCAGTGCTGGGATACCTCGGCCTGGCAGCCAGTCCCGGGATTCAGATCCTTGAGGTGCGCAACGTTGCGAAGCTAACCGGGCTTGATGCCGAGCGTGTTGGTGCTGTTGTTTCCTTTCGTCTCACTCTTGCGTTACTCCTATGGAGCGTGACCATTGCCGCGGCACATCTGGTCATTGAGCAGGAGTTGATACGGAACATCGTCATCCTCTTTGCCGCTTCACTTGTACCTCTAGCTTTTATGCTCGATTGGTTCTTCCAGGGAAAGGAAGACTTTGTTTCTGTTGGTGTGGCAAAGTTGGTGAACTATTTCGTGTATGGCCTCCTTGTTCTTGCCCTGGTGCAGGGAAAGGAGGGACTACTTATGGCAGCCGCTGCGTTTGGCGCAGGGAACGTCGCTGGCGCCGCGATGCTGTGGGTAGTCTACCGTCGACGTTTTGGGAGGATGAAAATGCAATGGTCACTAGCCGTCTGGAAAGAGATTGCCACAGCGGGAATTCCACTCGGGGTGGCAATGTTTCTTACGCAGAGTGCTACAAATCTCCCACCTCTTGTGATCGGAGTGGTGGTTGGGACTGCTGACGTTGGAGTGTACAGCGCCGCAATGAAGCTGGTGTTCTTTCTTCTCCTCATCGACCGGCTCCTGAGTGCCCTGTTCCTTCCGGTGGTCAGTCGTTATTTCGTGACACGATCTGGTGAGGTACCCCTTCTTGCAGAAATGACTGTCAAGATCATTATCGTTGCCTCTCTACCCATCGTAGTGATTGGCATTATACTCGCCCCTACAGCGGTCATACTCGTCTTCGGAGGTAGCTATGAGGGGGCAATTCCCGTACTCCGTATTCTACTGGGCTTCTTCTCGTTCACGCTCTTGAACTCAGTCTACATGGGCATCCTGATTGGTGCAGGACGCGAGAAGGAATATGCCCGGAACGCGATGGTGGGGGCGCTGCTTCTTGCTTTTCTCATCATTGTGATGACTGCGGTTGCCGGAACCCACGGTGCCGCGTTCGGGGTGGCAGCTGGTGAATTTGTCATCCTCATGCTCATGATGCGCGCATCCGGCCGGAGTGTTCGTGTCAGGCTCGGTCCCGTATTAGTCAAGCCTCTTACTGCCGGTGTTGTCATGGCAGTTGTTGCCTATCTGAGCAATGATGCTGGGGTTCTAACGAATTGCACTCTGGCATTTGTCGCTTATGTCGCAGCGCTTGCGTTGCTCAGGGGAATCACCAGGGATGAGCTGCGGTTTTTGCGGGAGAGATTTGTATGAAGGTTTGTCTCGGATTGACGCACCCTTCGTCGGGATGGGAACAACTTGTGCAGCAGGAGGGGGTGCCGCATGAGGTTGTCGATGTTTTCTCCAGCGCACTGATACAAGAGTGTAGCCTCCTGATCGTGTGCAGCGCTTTGACGACGGCTGAACGCGAAGCGGTGCAGAAATATCTCCGCGATGGTGGGGCAGTTATCGGATACGTTGCGCATCTGACGGGACTTCCCGGGTGCGAGTCACGACCGGGACGAATCGAGTACATCGTTGCAGATCATGATGAAATCTTCCCGGACATTCATTTGCTCGATCTTGGCGTGGAGGGTTCGATTGCGCGAGAAGCGAACTGCCTTCGTCTCGATACCAACAATTTCGCGCTGTATGCAGGCGCCTTGTGGGGTGGGTTCGCGGTTCTGCTCCCCTTTGATCTGTCCAGGGCTCTTCATGACGGCAACGCCATATCCAAGAATTTTTATGGCTCGTTGGAGAGACTTCCCACAGAACGAGTGTCACGAGTCGGCAAAGGAGAGATGCGGCGGCTCATGCGTAGATCGTTTGAGCTATTGCATGGGATGCGAGGGATCCCATACGTCCATCTTTGGTACTTCCCGGAGGGCAAGGAAAATATGTTCGCGTTCCGTATTGATACTGACGGGGCGCCGCAACGGGATGTGGATGAATTGTATGAGATCGCGTCCGAGCATCGAATCGGCATGTCATGGTATCTTGATGTGAAGAGTCATCAGCAATGGCTCCCCTGGTTTACCGGGCTGCGCGGTCAGGAGATTGGCGTACATTGCTTTGAGCATACCACCTTTGAAAGCACAGATGCCAATGTGGCAAGTATTACCCGGGCGCGTAAACTCATGCAATCGGCAGGCCTTCGACCTGAAGGGTTTACCGCACCATTTGGCGTCTGGCACCCCGCATTGGCCGCGGCGATTGACCAGGTCGGTTTTGCATATTCCTCGGAATTCTCCTACGCGTACGATACGTTTCCTCTGTATCCGGAATCCTCCGGAAAAACGTACGAGACGATGCAGGTGCCAATTCATCCCGTCTGCATTGGCAGCTTGTTGCGGACCGGGTACACGGAGGAGCAAATGGTGGCCTATTTTCAGAGAATGGTCGAACAGAAGCATGCGCGGCAAGAGCCTCTTTTCTTCTATCATCACCCAACCCATCGTTGCTGGAACGTAGTGGCGGAACTCTTCCGATCCG
>JAERML010000153.1 GCA_016844425.1 Bacteroidota bacterium | reverse complement strand
TTGTCGAACATTCTTGCCTCTGTTGTTGATGCGAAGGGCTTCGTCACCAACATGAGGGCGATGGTTGAGATCACCCGACCGGACAAGAAGATAATCCAGATTCGATTGGAAGACGATGGCAAGCATGGCGACGGAGTTTCAAACGATGGAGTGTACGGCGCCCGGGTTGAGTGGCAAATTCCGGGGAGCTATCTTGTTCGTCTCACCATTGACGGCGAGAACTCACTTGGGGCAATTCAAGTATCACAAACTGTTGGCTACTACAATAAAGACGGTACAGATCGTGACCTGGATGGTTTGCCAGATGCCTGGGAACGCAAGTATTGTCCTAGTTGCACAAACTGGCTCGATCCCCGCGCGGATCCCGATCACGATGGTTTGGACAATGAGGAAGAATGGCGTTTTGGGACTGATCCGTTCAAGCCAGATACCGATGGTGATGGTCGGACGGATGGAGAGGAAGTAAAGAAGGGAACGGATCCAATGGATCCAAAGAGTTATTAAGCCGGGAGCTGGAAGACGTTCTTATGACGTGAGGGCTGGGGAATGATTCCTGCATGGTGGCAGGTCTTCTGGCAAACACTTGTGTCGAATTGAGTCACGTGGGGATAGCAGGCAACGAAGGGAAAGATGCGAGACGCGGATGAACAAAGCAGGCAGCAGGCAGCAGGCAGCAGGCAGTAGGCAGAAGGCAGTCAAGGCCTCTTCAGTTCTAGTCTCTCGTCTTACTTCTTACTTCTTACTTCTTACTTCTTACTTTCTACTTTCTACTTTTCACTTTCTCCCCTCCTCACACGCTTTTAATCACCTTCACCACCCTCCACACAAACGCCACATCCTTTTTTCGTACCGCCATCGGTTCGTATTCGGGATTCAGCGGAATGAGATGGATGAACTGATCCTCGATCTTCACACGCTTCACCGTGTCCTCGTCGCTTACCCGTACCACGCAGATATCGCCGGTGCGCGCCTCGAGCTTTGGGCTGACAACAATGATGTCGCCGTCCTCGATGCGCGGCGCCATGCTGTTTCCCTTCACTTCCAGCGCAAACGCATTTGTATCCTTGATGTCGTCGACCGTGATGTACTTCTCAACGTAGTCGGGATGGAACATCAGGCTCGGCGCTCCGCCGGGGACCGACGAGAGCAATGGGAGCGAGACGAGTTCGACGCGTTTGTAGCGTCCTGTCGGCAGGGGGATGATGTTTGACTCCACCTGCGACTTCGCGTACATCTCGCCGTTACCGGTGAGCAGCCAATGGGGTGCAACGTTGGTGACCTTGGCGATGCGCATGAGGTAATTGCTGTCGGGTACCTGTTCCCCTTTCTCCCATCGCTGAACCGTGCGCGTTGCGACGTCGAGCTTCGCTGCAAGCTTTGCCTGGTCCATTTCTTTCTGTGTCCGTGCCTGACGGATCCGCTGTGCGATCGATTGCTTCATGATTTTTCCCTAACCACAAAGACACAAAGAATAATTCTTAGGGCGATTATTACGGCTTGTTGATGAGATGTCGCTTTGGCTCCGCCCTTCGTGCCTTTGTGGTTTGATTATAGATGTGACAATTTTGTCAATTTTTCTCTTGACAAGGCGACAAAAATGTCGTATGGTTGGTGAGGCAAAGATAGGCAATTTTCTAGTTGCTGTCAAGGTGTTTTTGGAAACCACCCCCGAAGGCCTGCCCGCCCTGTGTGATACTCTAAAGCAGGCGGGGGTCCCTTCGGGAAAAGGCACAAAGCATAGAAGGAGAGGAGATCATGAGTCTTGATCGGGAGAAAATCTACGTCGGGATGGGGGGATGGGATCTGGAGCCGTTCAGCAAAGTCTTTTATCCACCGCGGCCCAAAAAAGGTTTTCGGAAGCTGGAGTACTACAGTCAGTTTTTCGACAGCGTGGAGATCAACGCCACCTTCTATAATACGTCGTTGTCGTCCGATCATGCGTGTCGTTGGCTGGATGATGTCTCGGGGAACAAGGATTTTGTTTTTACCGTGAAGCTCTTTCACGGCTTCACCCATACCTACACGGCAGACTACGGCGATGTGCGCGCTGTCCACCGCATGCTGGAGCCTCTTGAAGCTGTCGGCAAGCTGGGCGGTCTCCTCATCCAGTTTCCGTACTCCTTCACCAATATCAACGAGCGCAGGATGTACCTCATGCAGCTGGCGAAAGCGTTTCAGCCGCATCGCCTGTTTGTGGAGGTTCGGCACAACTCGTGGAACAGCCCACTGATGTACAACTTCTTCCAGGAGAACAAGCTCCACCTGGTGAACGTTGACCTGCCGGGCATCAAGCAGCATATGCCGTTCACGTGCCAGTCGTGGAACGGTGCGGCGTACTTCCGGATGATGGGGCGAAATGTGCTGACATGGGATCGTCCGTTTTCAAAACACCAGAGCGGAAATTACCTTGTCAGCGACCGGTACCGTTATTTGTACAACAACCGAGAGCTTGAGCAGTTACTCTCTCTCATTGAACAGATGAGGCAGCGCGCCAGCACAACGTTCGTTGTCTTTCACAACGATCCGGAAGCAAACTCGCTGGTGAACGGGTTCCAGTTGCGGCACCTGGTGCGTCACAAGCATCGCGTTCTTGTGCCGCAGAATCTCGTTACGGCGTTTCCGGCGTTGAAACATATCAGTGCATCGGTGAACGTGCAGCATCCGTTGTTTGCGGAGGTGGCATGAACGGATAGCTATCAGCTATCAGCTTTTAGCTGTTAGCTATCAGTTGAATGCCGACCGCTGAATTCTGACTGCTGATCGCTGATTGCTCCAGAACCAACCTGAAAGGATCAAAGCATGTCACGTGTGAAAACGGGCCTCATAGCTGGTCTGGTATTTGGCATCCTCGATATCATTCCCATGATGTTTATGGATCTGCCGGACCGGAACATTGCGATGATCGGGGCTTTTCTGAACAGGTTTGCCATTGGATTTCTTATTCCGAACACGACGCTCCCGCTGCCGGGATGGCTCACCGGACTGTCAGTCGCTTTGCTCCTGAGTCTGCCCGATGCAATTATCACAGGAGCATATGCGCCAATACTGGTGCTTGGGATGGTTGGTGGAGTGGTGATTGGGTTTGTCGTGAACAGAAAGCGAGTGTAAGAGCTGCCATTGTTAAGCTTGGCTTGGCGGGAATGATACGTCCCCTCTTGTGCGGGGGAATGTGGGTTGTGAGAGGGGAGGAGAGGGGTGTGTGCCTTGAAAGACGAAGGGGAAAACAAAAGCACACACCCCTTACATCCTTGTCAGAGTCCATTAAACTCTGACGGAGTCTAGCGACCCTCTCGCTTTCGCACGAACAACCGCACACCCGCCCGACCGACTGACGTCAGGCGGGCGGGGAGGGGACTGTTGAAGCTGTAGCTAACAGCTAAACGCTAAGGGCTAATAGCTGACAACTGAATGCTGATGGCTGATTACCGATCGCTACTCCACCTCTTTCATACATTCCGCCGAATTATTGCGGGGATTGCTGACGAGGGACGAGACGCGGTGGGCTTTCATTTTCCCGGCGGGGTAGGGGACGAGGAGTTGTTTCAGAGGTTCGGTGTCTTTATACGTCCGGTCAAGCCACTGCTCGATGTGCTGTTCGGGCATAATGACGGGCATACGGTTGTGGATCGGGGCCAGCAACTCGTTCGGTTCGCTCGTGATGATGGTGAACGTGGGGTTTTCTTTTCCCTCTGCGTCCTTCCAGATGGAGAACAGTCCGGCGAAAAGGATCGGGGCTTCGTCCTTCATCCGGATGCACATCGGGTGTTTCTCCTCAACCTTCTTTTGCGTGCCGCGAACCTCTTGCGTTGTCACCACCCGCTGCCATTCATAGAACGCATCGGCGGGAATGAGACAGCGGCTCCCTTTGAAATAAGGGGCGAACAACTTGCTCTGATCCAGCGTCTCGGCTTTGGCGTTGAAGGAGGAGAAACTTGGTTTTCCGTCTTTTGACCAGTGAGGAATCAACCACCACTGCATCGGCTCGGCAACGAGCTCGTCGTGCCGGACAGCAAACACGGGCAGGCGTTGCATCGGGGAGGCGTTGTAGCGCGGGAGGTCCCGAAATACCTCATCGGTAAGCTTCACCTTGTTGAGCGCCGTGTAGGCGACGAGCACTTTCTTGCCATCGATCAGAGCGTAGCGGCCGCACATAGAGTGTGAAGGGTCATGAGGGAGTTAATCGAGTGCCAGGCTTATTCGAAGGCACTCGTCGACGCTTTTCATTGCTAGACTGGACAGAGATCCCAGCTTTCGTACGACAGCCTCTTTGGGAATCGTGATGATGACCTCTGACGAGATCGTGAGTTGTTCTCAGGTATGCTTTGGCGTCGTGCCTATTTTCTTTTGCTTGTTCGCAATATCCTTCGGCCATCAACTGCTCGCGCTCTTTCTTCTTCAGACGGTTGATGTGCTCGCGCACAGCTTGACGGACGAACGCACTCCGATTCTGTTGGCTGTGCTGCAGGGAGCGGGCAATTTCCTCAAGGAGATCATCCGGTAGGGTAAGCATGACCTTTTGCATAGAGCCACCTTTATGTAGATAGTTACACTGATATTAGTATGTATAATTATTTTCCCTGTGTCAATACTGAACTGACCGAGGAAGTGACAGCTATGATTCTCTCGTCGGATGTCGGACATCTGCCAGTCGCCGGGCATCGAGCAGTCTCATCGCAGGCGCTGGTGCAGTCGTTTGTCGCTCCGCCTGGAAAGGTCTGCCTCCTGTACGGCGACAGTCTCATTTTCCAGATCTCGCTCAGGATGGCGGCCTCTGCGATGGCGCAGGGAAATTCCGTCGCTGTGGTGGATGGGTGCAACCGGTTCAATGTTCATCTTCTTTCCCGCTTTGCGCGTGAGCGGCGCCTCGACCCGGATGAATTCCTCCGCCGCATTTTCATCTCCCGCGGCTTCACCTGTTACCAAATGGAACAGGCGGTCAGTAGTCGGCTGCCGCTGTTTCTCGAGTCCATCGGTTCCAACATTGCAATGATCTTCGGCCTGCTGGACACATTCTATGACGAGCAGGCATCGTTCCGGGAGGTGCAGCAAATTCTGCGGCGGCTGCTCGGGACATTGCAGGATATCAAAGCAAGCGGAGTTTCTGTCCTGTCCTGCTGGCATGCACGGAGTGGAACGTCCTGCCGAAGGAGCGCAATCAATTGTTTGCGACACTCAAGACCGGGATGGATACGATTTACCGGCTCACAGACGATGGCACCAATCGACCGGGGCTGTTTTTGGAAAAAGGAGCGATGAGCAGGCAAGTCTCTCTGAAAGAAAAGAAGACCACGGAAGGACACGGATTGGTACGGATTATCACGGATGATTGAGACAACACTATTTCATTTTTTGATCCATGCTGTTTCCGTGTAGATCCGTGGTTAAAAACATGAGCATGGGAGACGAAAGGAGTGATCAGGTATGGGGCGGACAGTCCCGACGTTTACCAACATCATCGACAGCGAAATCGCGAGCTGGTCGAAATATCGGCGGGGACTTCGCAAGGAAGACCAGGAAGTGTTTGATGATGTCTTCCGCGCAGCAAAACTCCACCTCGCGGAGAATTTCTATGCGATGCGGACGATTCCATTCGAGAGCATTGTCATTTCCATTGCTGTTGAGCAACGGAAGCTGATCAAGCAGATGCAGGATCGGATCGTCCGGCTGGAAGGCCGGCTTGCCGATGAGAAACCGTAAATTCAGTGACAAAAATGAACCGCCCCCGAACCAAGAACGTTCGGGGGCGGTTAGCTTTTCATCATTCTGCGAGATCCATGCCCCACGTACTTACAGGCTGGTTGTTCGACTGTTATCCCTCGTCGCGGGGCATTACGCTCTGGCTGATTGATGAGAATGGCGACAAGTGTCGCTGCTTCTGTCGGTTCACACCCTCCTTTTTTCTCCATTTGAATGATTCCGACACCCGGCGTGCGGAGGTTCTCGCCGAGCGCTGTCCGGTTCCTGTCACGGTCACGCGAACGACAAAGACGGAAATCTACTCCGGCGACTCGCTCGACGTGCTCGAGGTGCACGTACACGACACGACGCGTTTCCGCGACGTCGTGTGGTACTACGAGCGTTTCTTCCCGCACTTCGCATTTTTCAGTTCCGATATCCTTGTCGCGCAACTCTTCCTGTATGCAACAAAACTCTTTCCGCTCGGGTTCGGCGAGTATGAGATTGATGAACAGGGAGAGCTGGTCGATTGGACGTTGCATGATTCGCGGGAAGCCACCGAGTACACACTCCCGCCGTTCTCCATCCTGCTGCTCCGGAATGCGAATGATTTCGTCCCGCCGAAATACCAGAAGCACCTTCAGCTCGAGGTGACCTATGACAACCGCACGTATGTTCTCGAGCAAGAAACTCCGCAGGAGGTTCTGGAGGCACTCAACTGGCATCTGCATCGATGCGATCCGGACATTATTCTGACCGACTACGGCGACGCGGTCCTGATGCCAAGACTAACGGCAATGTCGCAGCAACACAAGGTGCCGCTGATGCTGAACCGCGATCAGGACGCGGGGTACACGACAACAAAAGAGTCGAGCTTCTTCCAGTACGGCAAAATCGTTCACAAGGACGGCGCGTTTGAGCTCGCCGGACGGTGGCACGTGGATACCACCAACTCGATGACGGTCGCTGAGGCGGACCTGGACGGCTTGTTTGAGATGGCGCGCCTGACGCAAATGTGCGGACAGCGGCAGGGACGGGCAAGCATCGGCACATCGATGTCGTCGCTCCAGCTGTCGTGGGCGTACCGGCACAATATCCTGATTCCGTCGAAGAAGCGTGAGCCGGAAGATTTTAAATCAGCTGCTACATTGCTGCTGGCCGATCGCGGCGGCCTTATCTTCAACCCGCCCCTTGGTTACCACGAGGAGGTTGCCGAGCTCGATTTCGTGTCGATGTACCCGACGATCATGGTCACACATAATGTATCACCGGAGACGGTGAACTGCCGGTGCTGTAAGAACAACAAAGTGCCGGAGCTCGGATACACCATCTGTGAAAAGCGTGAAGGGATCGTGCCGGCGACGCTGCGCGACGTGGTCAAGAAGCGTGCCTACTACAAGGCGATGAAGAAGAAATACAAGGGAAAGGACGAGGTGCTGTTTCGAAAGTACGATCGCCGCCAGAACGCTTTGAAATGGATGCTGGTGAGCTGCTTCGGTTACCTTGGCTACAAGAATGCCCGGTTCGGCAAGATTGAGGCGCACGAGTCGGTGAACGCGTTTTCCCGCGATGCAATCCTGATGGCCAAAGAGGTTGCCGAAGACCATGGCTTTCATCTGCTCCACGCGATCATCGATTGTGTCTGGCTCAAGAAGGAGGGGGCAACGGAACGCGAGTACGAAGAGCTTGCCCTTGCAATTTCACGGAGGGTGGGTATCGACATTTCACTCGAAGGAATGTACAACTGGATTCTGTTTCCGGCATCGAAGATGGATCCCGCCATCACGACGGCAAACCGGTACGTTGGGTGGTACCGCCACAATGAGGTCAAGATCCGCGGCATCGAGGCCCGCAGGCGCGACACGCCGAAGTTCATCAAAACAATGCAGACGGCAATGCTTAACCGGATGTCTGGTGCACTGAACGTTGAGGAGGTGCGGGCGCTGGCCCCCGATCTCCTGGAGATCGTGCGTAGTGCCGTTGCTGTTCTGCGCAGCGGGAAAGCGAACCCGATGGAACTTGTCCTCCGCCGGCACATCACCAAGGAGGCGGATGAGTACACGAATAGCAGTCTCAGCGCCGTCGTCGCGAAACTGGTACAGGAAATGGGTGTGCCGCTTGCGGCCGGTGAATCGATCGAGTTCATCATTCTCGATCAATCGGGCAAGAAAAAGCCGGAGAAGGCAAAGCCGCTTGCCCTCTATGCATTTGAGGATGGCTACGACATAGAGCAGTACACGGAGTTTACATTGAAGGCTGCCGAAACGCTGCTCTTTCCGTTTGGATACGATGTGCAGGCGCTCAAGGATGAACTCGGGCTTACGCCGCCGGTGCAGAAGAAAGCATCGCGGCGCGGACGCCAACCTCACGCACATCCATCAGCGTCGGCAAAACAGATTCCGCTGTT
>JAERML010000020.1 GCA_016844425.1 Bacteroidota bacterium | reverse complement strand
TACCCACGCCTACCGAGGGGAGAGAGGGATTTTCTTCAGGAGCAGATCAAGGTTGTCGAAGTCAATTAGCACGTCATATGCCCCTTTCTGAACCTTGTGGAGATAATGCTTCTTGGCAATGACAATGACATAGTATTTCGATTTCAGCTCCTTTCGAAACGAGGCAAGAAGCCGCGACCCTCCGTCTTTCGGTGCATAGGTGTGAATCGGCTCGACGATGATGGTTTTCCCTTGCGGGTTTCGATCATGAAGAATGATGTCGGGAACGTAGATATTTGGCACCCGGGCAGCACCGGTTTTCACAGCAAAGACCTCGCTTGCATGCCGGTGAGCAATCCCATGCTTGACAAGCCAGTCGCAAACCGTCGCCTCCATGCGGTTGCGCACAAGATGGCCGATAGGAGATTCAAACCCCTCTCGATGGTATACAATGCGCACCGTTGGAGGACTGGTCAGGCGAGGCATGCTACTCGACCTTGGAAGGTTGTGGGTTCAGCGGCACCAACGCGGTGGCGATGGTTCGCGGGTCTTTGACCCGCGTGACGAGGTATGCTATCCCAATCACGGAAAAAATGCTGCCGGCCAGGAACACCGTTTTGTATCCAAAGAGATCGCTGATCCATCCGCCAGCAAGACTCGAGAGGTAGAGAGGTGCAAGCACCGTGTTCATCAACCCAACGTACGTCGGGCGTTGCGCGACCGGCCCATACTCGATCGACATGTTGTAACGAATCATCAGTTCGCTTCCGAGATTGACACCGAGGAACATGTAGACAAGAGTGAACCATGCAAGCGAAGGCGCCACAAGAGCCCAAACGCTTGCACAGAGCATGGATGTTGCGGCACAGACAAGTGCAACCTTGTGGCCATAATGGTCAGCTATGTGCCCGTTCACGACCGCACTGACCACCTGGATTGCCACCATCACCAGTGTGAATGTGCCTACAGCCGACTCATCGGCAGTGAATTCCTTCAACCCATAAACGGTGAAGAACCCGACTGGCATTGTCGCCAGGATCAGAAAAGCAGACGCTACCAAAAACTCCCGGAACTCGCGGTTCCCTTGTACAATCTGCGGAAGATCCCTCAGAAATCTGGATACCGGTTTTTGTTCCCTCACAGCGCTTGGTTCCTCTTCAACCAGTTTCAGTTGAACAACAATGGATCCGAGTTGAAGAACGAATGCGCAAAAGAAAGCAATACCAAAATTGAGAGGAAACTCCAGGGTCGCGAGGAGCCAGGTAAGAACGAGCCCGCAGAAGAACGCTGCTACCCCTCCAATAGAGTTGCGCGTTCCAACCAATCGTCCTCGCCGCGTGGGGGGAGTTACTTTTGCAAACAAGTCAAACCACCCCGGCGTCGTTACACCAAGCATGATCTGGTTCAACGCAAAGAGAGTCAGGAAGCCGGCGAGCGCCAAACCGGGTCGGTCTCCTCCAAAGAGGAGGACAAGAATCCCCATGAGAAGGACAACAACGCGTTGTATCGCGCCAAACCGAATCGCCCACGGTTTCTTCCAGGGAAGGGTCTCCACTACTCTTGCCGAAAAGATCTGTGGGAGGAATAGCCCCACCCAGAGGATCACTGCGACCGAACCGACAGCAACATTGCTGCCTCCGAGTTTGGCTACAAGCGCAGGTAAAACGGTCTGAGATGAGATGAAAGTACCTCCGGCCACAAACAACGCCCCCTCTGTCACATTGATCCGGAAGTTTCTTCTCTGGGTGGGTGTCATTGAACCACGCGTGACTTCATTCCTCATTCTACAGGCCTTACGTGGTTTAGCGGCTGGAATGTTGAGACAGCTCGGACTGGAGACGCTGTGAAATGACTCCGGAGGAATATGCGACCTGACCCGCTACGATCGTCATCTCGACGGAGGTGTCAAGTATCTTCCTCGGCTCGATCTTCATAATGTCTTGCGAGAGAATGGTCAGGTCTGCAACCTTACCGACTTCGATTGAGCCTTTCGATTTCTCTTGGAAACCGGCGAATGCAGACCACAAGGTGAACGACTTGAGCGCTTCCTCCCGCGCCATCTTCTGTTCGGGGTGCCAGCCACCCTCTGGCCACCCTGCAAGATCCTGGCGAGTGATTGCCGCGTAGAACCCCAAAAGGGGGTTAGGACTCTCGACCGGGAAATCAGATCCACCGGGAACAATCGATCCATGCTCCAGCAGCGAACGCCAAGCATATGCTCCCTTTGACCTCTCAGATCCAAGCCTTGATTCAGCCCAATACATGTCTGAAGTACAATGGGTCGGTTGCATCATTGGAAGAACACCGAGAGAATGAAACCGGGGTATATCTGACTGGTCAATCACCTGGGCATGCTCAACTCGAAAACGAGCGTCTCTTGCTTTGATTTCATTAGACTTAAGGGTCTCCCCATAAACGTTCAGCACGATGTTGTTTGCCCTATCGCCAATCGCGTGCGTGCATACTTGGAAGCCTCTCTCCAACGCCTCCGACGCCGCGACCCTGATTTGTTCCGCTGACGTGAGGGTAAGCCCTCTGTTCAAAGGGTCGTCGGAATACGGTTCGATAAGCGCGGCACCCCGTGAGCCAAGTGCTCCATCAGCGTAGAGCTTCAAGGCCCGGACGATGAGTCGGCCATCATGGCCAACTTTCTCCGGTCCCGCGCTCAGGTAATGGGACCACGTCTCGCCGATCCCGTCGATCGCTACATACACCCGGAAAGGGAATTTCCCTTCGCCGATCAATTTCTTGTAAATCCCGATTCCTGATAGATCCACACCCATGTCGTGCACCTCAGTCAGCCCGACCTTCAGGCATTCCTGCACTGCTCGCGTCATTGCTTCTGTTCGTTCCAACTCAGTCGGCGGAGGGATAACAGATTCCACAAGGTCAATCGCGTTGTCAATGAAGACTCCGGTCGGGATTCCGTTCCTGTCCCTGATGATCTTCCCTCCCTCGGGATCGCGAGTAGCCTTGGTAACCCCAGCTGCAGCCAGAACAACCCCATTCACCCACACCGCATGCCCGTCAACCCTGCGCAGATACACGGGGATGTCCTTTGCAACGACATCGAGCATATGATGCTCGGGGAATTCCTTCTTCGGCCATTTGTTCTGATCCCATCCACGGCCACGGAGCCAGGAACCTGGCGGGAGAATCTTTGCACGCTCTGCGACAAGCCGCTGTATATCCTCCACCGATTTTGAATCCCCAAGGTTCAGGTTCGTCACCAACGCCCCAAGTCCTTCCATGTGCGCATGCGAATCAATGAACCCCGGATAAGCCGGGCGGGATTGCAAATCTATCACCGTGAGCGATGTAAAGGACTGCTGGATCTCTTCTGTACTTCCTACTCCCACAATTATCCCATCCTTCACAGCTATGGCTTCCGCCTCCGGCTGAGCATCGTTCACTGTGTAGACAACGCCGTTCACAAGGAGCATCGACACTTCCTGTGTCCTGCGCTGGAGCACAATGAACAAAGCGGGGATGAAGACAATCAAGAAGATCAACAGTACGCGCCGTTTCCGGTTCATCGGTCTATTCCAGAGATGTGTAAACGGGTTCGAAGTGCATCCAATATAGAGAAACGTATTCAGAGAATCCAGCTTGAGCCTACTGACATCGTTGCAAGTGATTCTCCAAATCTCTAAGTTGACCCATCACTCTCCATTCTCTCATCAGGCACACCAGACCGATATGCGTACACGGTATCCAAGAATTCCCACGCAAGAAATGGAAGAACTCGTCGCCATTGTCCGGAGGCTGCGTCACGAATGCCCTTGGGACCGGGAGCAGACCCATCAATCCATCCGACACAGCCTGATTGAAGAGACTTATGAGGTAGTGGAGGCGCTCGATGAGAACAACATGGACGACCTCAGGAAGGAACTGGGCGACCTGCTGCTTCACGTCGTAATGCATGCAACCATTGCGGAACAGGAAAGGGAGTTCACGCTGAGAGAAGTGATTAAGGAAATCAGTGCAAAGTTGATTCGCCGCCATCCTCATGTGTTTGGTGAGAAGGCGATCAAGACGGTGAGCGAGGTGAAGCACAATTGGGAGAAGCTCAAGATGGCGGAAGGACGAACGTCCATACTCGAAGGCGTGCCGAAAGGGATGCCCGCGTTGCAGCGGGCCCATCGCATGCAGGAACGTGCCGCCAAAGTGGGGTTTGACTGGAAGAATGCTGAGGACGTGTGGGCGAAGGTCGAGGAAGAACTGGCTGAACTGAAGAGGTCACTCAGGAAGAGGAAGCGAAAAAAGCGCGAAGAGGAGTTCGGTGATCTTCTCTTTGCTCTCGTCAACTACGCCAGGTTCCTTAATATCAATCCGGAGAATGCCCTCCGTTCAACTAACACAAAATTCAGGCGGAGGTTCGAGTACATCGAAGAAGGTTTGAAGAATGCTGGAAAAAACATCCACCACTCCACGCTCGAAGAAATGGATGCACTCTGGAATAGAGCGAAGAGGAACGGCCTCTAGTCCCCGCTCCGTTCATTGCTTCGTTGGCGGCGCAGTTGTGCCGCCGTTATGGTACTTGTCGTATGCGTCTATGATGTCCTTCACCAGGCGATGGCGAACAACATCGTTCCGGTCAAAATAGACAAACGCGATCCCCTCCACATTCTTCAACACCTCTTGAATTTGCACCAACCCTGACGCGGATTTTGTCGGCAAATCGATCTGCGTAACATCACCGGTGATGATTGCCCTCGAATTAGGCCCGAGTCTCGTCAAGAACATCTTCATCTGCATCGCCGACGCATTCTGGGCCTCATCGAGGATGACGAAGGCATTGTTCAGGGTTCTCCCCCGCATGTAGGCAAGCGGCGCGATCTCAATCACCCTCTTTTCGATATAGCCCCGGAGTTTCTCCGCAGGAATCATGTCATCCAGCGCATCGTACAGCGGACGGAGGTACGGGTCGATCTTTTCCTTCAAGTCGCCGGGGAGAAATCCGAGACTCTCTCCCGCCTCTACGGCCGGGCGGGTGAGGACTATTTTGGTGATCTCATTGTCCTTCAGGCTTGCAACGGCCAACGCAACTGCAATGTAGGTTTTTCCAGTTCCAGCGGGACCAATTGCAAACACGATATCGTTTTTTCGCACTTGTCGTAGGTATGCCCGTTGGCCAGGGGTCTTTGCCCGGATAATCTGGTTCTTGGTAAAGAGAATCGTAGAGTCCAACTCGTCAGAATTCAGCGAGGAGGCGATGGTCTTGGGAAGAGCGGGTTCGCCGTTCGCAGTCACTAGATCGATCACCGTATCGACATCGTTGGTCGTTAGGTTGCCGTTCCTGGTGACAAGAAACATGAGTTCTTTGAACACCTTTTCTATTTGGTCAACCTCAGGCTGGTTTCCACGGACGGTGACAGTGTCCCCGCGGACCGTAATGACAGAATCAAATCTGTTCTCCACAATCTGCAGGTTTGAATCGTTGAGGCCGAGCAACTCCAGCGGGTCGGTCACCTCAATCTTGATTTTCCTTTCTACCAACAAAGCCCTCCTTTGGTTATCGATGGATAAGCGGTACAAACAGAAAACCCCCTCTCCTGCAGAACACAGGAAAGGGGGTCAGGTTATGTGTGGCTTTCGTTTCGAAAGCCGGAACCGCGGTTATGCGAATAGCTCTGCGCGCCTCCTAGTTTCCCGCTTTCTTACTGTAGTAAGAACGGGCTGCTGCCTTTTCCTCGCTCGTCATGGCACCGGCAGTGGGGATCTTCAACTTCTGTCCGGGATGAATGACATCTGGATCCTTGATCTGGTCCCGGTTGCCCTGCCAGATCTTCGGCCACATCCATGCGTTGTTGTAGATGTCTTTCTTCTTGGAAATATTCCAGAGACAATCCCGGTTCCTTGACCAGGTCCCGACCGTGTACGTCTTGCCGGCTCCAGAAATTGTGCTCTGAAGGCTCTTCACCTTGTCGTTCAACGCGGTGAGACGATCCCAGAATTCGGGAATGAGGGAGAGCTTATTTTCCCAGAGTGACTTGACTTTAGCAGCGAGTTGGTCTACTTCCCCGCTGCGGGCCATCAGATCTGCGTCAGAAAGGCGCATGAGCTCATTGGCTTCGTTTTCGGCGGCTTCGATTTCAGCACGATACGCTGCTGCTTTCTCTGCATCCGAACCGACAAGCGCATACAATTCATCCATGCACTTTTTGATATCAGCATCAAGCTTGGAGGATTGCCCCTGCATCTCACCGATCTGTGTGGTGAGACTTGCGACTTTAGCCTTGATCTCATTCCGCAACTGTGTATAGCGGTTCATTTCCTCCTGCCATTGATCTTTCGTCATCTCTTCCTGTGCCGAGGCGACGCCAACTGAAAGCAGAAGCAGTGCCGCGAGCAGGACGGCGAGGTTTCTATTCCATTTCATTGTGAAAAACTCCTTTATTGTGTTCGTTCATGCACGTTCGGGTTGGTCAGCAGGCTTACTGTCCAAGCCGCTGCTTGACTACTTGCTGATCGTCGTTACACTTCTTGAGCTTCGCATTCTTTTCTGCGATCTCTCTATCGAGCGCCGTTTTCTGCGCTTCCTTGTCGGCCGATTCCTTCTGTAACGCAGCGTACTCCTCCTTCAAGTCATTCAATTGCTTCAGTTCAGCCTCATCTGGGCTGGAAGAACAGCCAAACAGGATAAGGGAACTTGAAAAGAGGAGAGTCATTCCAAACATGATGACCGTCCGATTCAATCGTGGCATGAGAACCCTCCTAGGGATATGTGTGTACTGAGGAAGATGTTGGGTGTAAGTGCAATAGTCTGAGTGAATTATACAAAAACTCCGTTTCTTTGTCAACCATTAAATTCAACTTGCATAGTTTTTTTTGAATCTAAAGAGGTCTTTTTTCCTCAGATGAGTCCTCGTTCGGCAAAGCTCGTGAACCCATCACCGGCAACAATCAGATGGTCATGAAGAGGAATACCGACCACCTTCCCTGCCTCCACCAATTGCTTCGTGATCTCGATGTCCTCCCGGCTCGGCTCGAGGTTGCCGCTGGGGTGGTTGTGTACCACCACGATGGAGGCCGCCAGGTGGTCGATAGCAACTTTGAAAACTTCGCGTGGATGCACAAGGCTTGCGTTGAGCGTGCCCGAGGTGATACGGACGTCTCCTTTCAGTCCGTTCTTTGAATCAAGCACAAGGACATAGAACACCTCGCTAGAAAGGTCGCGAAGCCTCGGGACCATGAACCGCGCAACATCTCCCGGTGATCGGACTATGAGCCTCTCCTCTTCCTTTGCCGACTGCACCCGTCGTCCGATCTCAAACGCTGCGAGTAACTCTACAGATTTTGCTTCACCGATCCCGGGAATCCGCATTAACTCTGAAGCACTTCTCGCGCCGATCGATCGGAGTGTCCTCTCTCGCGAGAGTATCGACTTCGCGAGATCGATCGCCGTTTGTTTGGCAGTACCTGTTCTAATCAACAAAGCAAGAAGCTCTGCATCGGTAAGTGCGCCCGGACCTTCTTTCAAGAGTTTTTCACGCGGGCGCTCGTTGGCCGGCCAGTCCTTGATCCGTGTACGTGCATAACCTGGCTCCTGCAACAAGTGTTTATCCATGGCGCCTCTCCCCGGAAATTATTCCACTTGAATCTCGTCAAGCTTTCGAATCTGATCGCCAGAGTATTGGAGAATCCAGAGCCAGGAGTTCACCCGATTGTCGGAGAACCCAATCCGCGAGTGAAAGCCCCGGTACTCACGCACACCCTGCAAAGAACGCATCAGCCCTTCACGGGTGGAGGAGCCGGTTTGAATGGCATCCAGCATCATCCGTGTGGCATCGTATCCATACAACGTGTTCTTTCCCGGCCGTTTCTTGAACCGCTCGTAGAATCGGTTGAAGAACTCGACATAGTCCGGACTTTTGGAATCTACAAAGTAGTCTGATTCGAAGATGACACCATCGCAATACCTTTTGTTCGCGTCCAGGTCCGCAAAGCTATTCCATTCTCCCGAGCCGAGAATGTGCGTTTTGAAATTGAAGAAGACAATCTGAGACGAGGCAATGCCAATCTCCCCGGGGCCACTAATCGGAATATAGATCCCATCTATTGTTGTAACGGGATATTGCAGACTGTCCGTCTTCGGCTCTTCGTACAATGCAGTAATTCCGAGCGAGTCGATCAGCCGTTTGGCGTCAGGGCCCAGAAACTCGGTTGCCTTCACCATGCTTGATTTGTCCAGCAAAGAGTCGATCGTGCTGAGAGGAACGCCAAGTTGTACGAGCTTGGCTATGTCCGCCTGGTTTACCTGCCCTGCAAATGAAATTGTCGGTTCAACACCCGCAAGCATACCCGCTTTGCGAATGTTGGCAAGCTGACCTGTCAAATCCGATGCACCTCGCTGATACCATTCTGTCGCAATCACTTTTGCGCCGAGGCGAAGGGCTTCCCCCGCGAAAGCTTCCGCCATGAATTTGCCAAACGCGTCTATCGGCGCGAGGACGGCCAGCACTTTCATTCCCTTCACCTGCACGGCATAGCGTGCCATTGCCCTCCCCCGCGTGTCGTAATCGGGATTGGCCTGAAAGATATACTGGCCCACAGCCGCAATGCCATTGGCATTTGCCGTGGGTGTCACCAGCGGATAGCCCCGGGAATTCGCCAATCCCACTGCGGCGGCGGCTTCATTGGAAAAAACCGGACCAATAATGCCGATGATGTTGTCATCGCTTGTAAGTTCCTGTATCCCCCGGGCCGCCACCAATGGGTCGCGCTCAGTGTCTCGTGTGACAAGTGTGACTTTCACGCGGGTTGTGGAGTCTTTTGCGTACTCCTCTACCGCGAATTGCACGCCTTCCTCAATCTCCGTTCCGATCTCTTTCATGGCAGAAGGCTCGCTCTTCCGCATGACAGGAAGGAGAGCACCGATCTTCACGCTGCTCCGCTGCTGGAGCTGGCCGCGCAAGAGAGCAATCTCCTCTCCAAAGGGATTTCCCACATATTGCAGATCCAGTGTGTCCAGAATTATGCTGGTTGCACTTACGCGCCCATCTGAAATCTCTTTCTTTGCAAGTGTCAACCAGAGAAACGCCCGCTCATCGCGTTCACTCGAAGCACCGATCATCTGGCGCACATCCCCCGATGTCAGATGGAACTCCAGCGTCCGTTGAAGAGCTGTGCGTGCGTCAGAGACAAGGCGGGCTTGATTCGGCAGGGACTTTGCACCCCGCCATGCGGTCATGAAAGAAGCAGCGGCGTCTCCATAGCGCTGGATCCGGAGTTGGAGCAAACCCATGGTGAACTCCGCATCCGGCACATAGCTGCTGGAAGGAAAGGTAAAGAGAAACGTCCGGAGAGTTTTTGCCGCTTCAAGCGTCTCCTGCTGGTGGAGCAATGCCTTTGCTTTCATCACATAGGCAGCAGTCGTCCGCTGGTTCGGACCCCCTGACCGAATGACCTGGTCGAACGCGCTCACCGCGTCAGCGTATCGCTCTTGCGCAAATGCCTCAATTCCATCCTGGAATGTGTTCTCCGCTGACTGGGAGTACGAGATGGTCTCTTGTGCCCGGAGTGCACCTGGCACAGTTACGCAAACCAGCAGGAGGAGGGATACTCGTCGTATGAAATGAACCATGGGAGTGATGGAATGATGAACAAATGTGACGCTGTTGATCTCGTCCGCCTGCTAGTAGTCCCGCCTCATTGCTCTTATGCCAATGCTGGTGGAGAGGGCAAACACAAGCATGGAGAGTAACCCGACAATCACCACCGGTGTGTACATCCCTGAAGGGGGAGATGTTCCCTGCAGCAATTTCACCTCAAAGAATCTGTTCAATGGCATGACGAGCACCGCGACCACGGTGGTCAGATACGCCATACTGGCGAGGAACGTCAACGACGCGCCCTGTGATGAGGCAACGCGGATGGGGTTCTTTTCATTGAACACCGCAAAATAGGTCCCCGCCCCCATGTTCAGACTCGTCAAGGACAGTGCAACAAACCCCGTACAGATCGCGGCCGCCCACACAAGAATCGCATCGTTTCGCACGAGCGAGACGGAGGACACCGTGAGCCCTTCGGCCACGATAAGAACCAGGAAGAATGCCCACGTGAACTTGTGCCAGTAGAGCTTGTTCAGCGATACAGGTGCAGACCGAACGGCCCAGAAAGCCTCCCCCTCAAGGCTGACAGACGGAAAGACAAATCGGAGTGCGATGGACGCGATCAGGAATCCATTAAAGAGGAAGATAACCAGAAAGGAAACGGCTTGCATCAAAGGCTGATTGATCCGGAGATCGAGAGCACCGATAGAGATCAGAAAAATGCAAAGCAGAATGAGCATCAACAGCAGGTGAAGCCACTGGCTCGGTTCCCGGAAAAAAAGCCAGAAGTCCCGTTTGAGAAACGAGTTTGTCTGCGCTGAGAAGAATGTGTTCCGGCCAAACTCCATGAACCGGAAACGAAACCGTAATGTCGCGGGGCCGCGCATCGCCTGCATGTCGGACGCGGCCAGCCAACTCTGATAGTAGTATCGGTGGGCCATCAGTCCACCAAGCACGATCAGGCCTACCATCGTCAGGAAGAGAAGCGAGAGATACGGGATCGCGCGGGAATAATCGCCGTTGGTAGACCAGTACAGAAACTCCGTCACCCAATGGTTGGGAAGGTATCGCACAAACGGGGGATCGAGGTAGCCAAAGTATTCATTCACGTCCGGATAATGCTTCATCACCTCCGACACAAGCTGGACCGGGTTCGTCACCTTGAAGTATATGTAGATGGCAGCAAGATACCCGACGATGATGGTTCCGAGCAACCACCGGACGCCGATCCGGGC
>JAERML010000152.1 GCA_016844425.1 Bacteroidota bacterium | reverse complement strand
CTTGTTCTCAAAAACCTGATGCATTCGATTACTGCAGCGCCACCCTCACTGTCTCCCGGATCTTCTTTGCGTCAACCGCGACGATCACAACAGACTTATCCTTGACCCACGTCCATCCTTCTTTCGATGATCCCATCTCGACCTTCTTGTTGTTGACAGTCACTGAACCCGGTTTCGCGACACCATGTATTCGAATTTCATACGCTCTCGCGGCCGGCTGGCCGGTGTACTCGCCTTTTGTCGGACCGACACTCAGTTCTAGTTTTCCGCCTGCTTTTGTAAATGTTAGAGGTGTCCATGCGGACTTACCGGTTTTATAGTCCAACGAGTTTCCATCATCCTCATACAGCGAGAATGATCCCTTGTCGGCGGCATATACATCCACAACCAGTGTCTCGAGCGGTTTCTGATCCGAATACGCCATATCAGGTTGCATCGGGATGATTGATCCGGCCTTCACAAACAAAGGTATGCGATCAAGCGGATACTTCTCCCGGATCGTCCTGTCTCCCCCATATTTCTGCCCCGTGAAGTAATCGATCCACTCACCGGGGGGCAGGTACACTTCCTTCTCCCCCGTCGAATCGGCTACCGGAGCTACGAGGAATTCCTTCCCGAACATATACTCGCCCGGATAATTGTAGACCTTGCTGACCGATGGGTACTCAAGGTAGAGCGGACGAACGATCGGCAGCGCCTGATCCGTTGCAACTCGGCAGTACGTATAGATGTACGGAATCAGATTGTAGCGCAGATTGAAGAACTTCTTTGCGAGGGCTGTTCCCTTGTCGCCGTACGTCCATGGCATCCTGACGTTCCCCTCTTCCGGATTCTCGTGTGCCGAATGCAACCTGAGGAACGGGCTGAAGACGCCGAACTGCACCCAGCGGGTGTACAGATCAAGACTGATACTCGGTCCGATAAATCCGCCAATGTCGTGTGTGATATACGGCGTCAGGACGTTTCCACCTTTCGCTGTGTAGGGAACCTGGTGCGAATACGTGTCGCCGGTGAAGAACGCGGGGTATTTGTGACTTCCAAGCCCACCATAGCGGCTGAAGATGAACCCTCTTTTCTTCGTGTGTTCCTGGGTGAAATCGTAGAACACCTTGTTTGTCCACAGCTGGTTGTTGAGGCCGGGCATGTCCGATGCGCCGGAGCCGCCATCCACCCACCAGAAATCGACTCCCTGGTCGATCAACGGATTGTGGAGAATATCCATGAACGCCTGTGCGTGAATCTTGTTCGCCAGGTTGAACCGGATCCCCTTAGGCGGTGGTTTGTTTGCGACCACGAAAGGAGCAGTCGTGACCCCACCCCCGCCCCCCCAATCATTCACACGGAGAGCAATCACATTCTGTTCACCGCGTCTGAGCAAGCCACTCACTTCCGTTGACGTGGCACTGTTGTAGACGCTGTTTCCCTTCGAACCATGGTGGACAATCAGAGAATCGTTTATATAGAGCTCGTACTCGTCATCGACGCCGCCAAAGATCAGATAGAGATTGCCAAACGGCACATTGACCGGAAGAGAGATATACTGACGATACCATGCCGCACCGTCGTAGCCGCTGTATCCCTGCTCCTCCCACGGCTTGCCAGATTGGATGGTAGCCCATCCATCATCGTTCATTCCCAGGGCATACCATTTCTCCTGTACACCGCTGTTGGCAGGATCAGTCTTAAACTTCCACGCGGGTGTAAGCTCACGAGTGTACGTCGGCTTCTCCGGCATGGGCATGCGCAATTCCGTCCGAATCGCCTGGGCGTGACTGTCCTCATCGGAGAGAACGCTCTCCTTTCCATAGCCGGGGTGATCATTCAGCGAAATCTTGAGACCGCTCTTGTCCGCCCAATCGAGAAACTCCTTCGGCTGCGGGAAGATTGGGCTCCAATCGTATCCTCCCTTCCATCCGAATTTGTGCCACGCGAAATCGAGCACGAGAACATCCAGGGGGATGCCTTCAGTCCTGAACCGATCGACGATTTTCATCACGTCTTTGTCTGTGTACTTGAAATTGTCGACGACCTTCGTGCCGGGAAGATACTCGTAGTTCAGGTCCGTGATCCACGCACCCAACGTGTAGCGCGGAATCATCGGGATTGGTCCGCACAATTCCATGTACCATTTCAACATCTGCGCATAATCGGAGCCGTAGTAGAAGAAGAACCAGTCCTGGTTGCTGACCTGCCGGCGTGGTGCGATCCACTCGGTTGTCGGATCCCACACCGGCGACCGGCTGTCGTCCAGTACGGTGATTCCGTTTCGGCTGAGGAGTCCAGTTTCATCTTTCGGCATGCGATCTTTACGCAGGCCGTCGAGTGACATCGAGATCCCACCGAGGTTTGTCCGATCGGAGTCTGCCGGCGTCCAAAAAGGCTTCTTCTCCCCCTTGAAGGTCAAGCTCAGGTTGTCTTTTGTGAATCGACCTGATTTGGCTTTGTAACGGAGGAAGAGCTTCGATGTCTTTACGACCAGCCATTCCTTGTCTGCCCACACCTCGATCTGAACCGGTTTGAATTCGCGTTTCTGAACAACGACCGTCGGTGCGTCCGTGAAATCGCTCCCCGGAGCGAATTCCATTCTCACGGACGTCGGTGAGAGGAATTGGAAACGAGCATCGCGGCATACGACCGAGCTGCCTTCCTGCTTGCATTGTGCATGAAGACCATCTACGCTGATCGATGTGAAAGCCGAAAGGATAAGAACTGTCTGAATAATTGAACTCATCTTACGCATAGTATCCCTCATCGTATGTTGGAAGGAGAACAACGCATGACTCTCCACGGTAGTACCTTCTCTGAGTATTGTGGCTTGCATAAAGCTAAGGGAGGAGTGCCACAAAGGCAAGTCAGGCTGAAAGGAAAATTGTGAGGAAAACCGGCACAAGAAGTCACTTTTTCAATGTTGCTAAAGTAACATCTTCTCCTCAAATTCTCACAGTATGATTCCTGAACGACTCTTGAAAAAATATGGCGCGTCTGTTATTCCGCTCGCGAAGGGGGAAGCTCTTTTCCACGAAGGAGACCGGGCGCGATCGTTTTTCATTGTACGGTCTGGAAAGATAAGAATGGTGAACTACAATGAAGAGGGGCGTGAGTTTGTGCAGGGGCTTTTCACGTCCGGGGAGAGTTTTGGGGAGCCCCCCTTTTTCACCGAGAGTGACTACCCCGCTTCGGCCGAGGCGATGGAACCGAGTGAGGTGTGGAAGATTCCGCGGGATGCGTTCCTTCGGCTTCTAAAAGAAAACTTTGAAATTCACCTGGAACTTGTTCGAACGCTTTGCACACGACTCATCTACAAATCGACGATGCTTTCCGAGCTGGCAATCGAAGAAGCTGAACACCGGATCGTCACTCTACTCCGCCACCTTGCCGCCACCGGCGAACCTTCCGGCACTGCCCAGGTCAGACTTCCCTTCACACGTCAGCAGATCGCCGACATGACCGGCCTTCGCGTAGAGACTGTCATCAGAACGATCAAGTCCCTCGAACAAAAAGGGATCCTGGATCTCGATCCCGACGGCAAAATCCTCTGGAAACCCCGATAACCGGTCGGAAATCCCCCGTACGCATTGACTCTCCTTTCAAAAGCGTTCTTTATGATGTATGTCATAAGCTCCTTGAGCGTCAACCCTTCATATTGCTTCCAGATCATTCAATCACTTGACGAGGGATCGCTGTATGACAACAACACAGTTGGAAACATTGACCATCAAGGAAATCGTGACCCAGAATTTTCAATCGGCAGCGGTTTTTGAGAAACACTCACTCGACTTTTGTTGCCGCGGAGGCAAGAGCATCGAAGAAGCGTGCAGGGAAAAGGGAGTTTCGCCCGAGATCATCTATCAGGAACTCGGCCAGTTGAACTCCTCGGCAACCGCAGAGATATCACGGTTCTTTCTCTGGCCGCCTGAATTCCTCATCGACTACATCATAACGAATCACCACACGTACGTGTCCAGCATGATACCGGTGATCCTGGCTCACACTCAGAAAGTGGCGTCGGTCCACGGCGAACGGCATCCCGAAGTCGTTAGGATTGCCGAGATTTTCAGCGGCATTGCAGACGAGCTTACCCGGCATATGCAGAAGGAAGAGTTGACGCTTTTCCCGTACATCAAACACATGGCAGAGGTAAGCCGGAGCAAGGGTTTGTTACGGACACCCCCGTTCGGTTCGGCTCAGAACCCGATTCGGATGATGATGCAGGAGCACCAGCAGGCCGGAGACGGGTTGTACGAGGTCAGGGCGCTCAGCAATTCCTACGCTCCACCCGAGGACGCCTGCACAACCTATCGTGTCTCGTATCAGGAGCTTCAGGAATTCGAAAGAGACCTGCACCAGCATGTGCACCTGGAAAACAATATACTCTTTCCGGCTGCCGTGAAGCTTGAGGCGGGGCTGGTGGGCAGCGCCCGATAAAAAAACGACACCTCATACCAGTTCCGGATTTGCGTCGTTCTCGATGCAGTCTACTTCGAGAGATTTCGGAAGGAAGAACGGTTTTGGGATTAGGCGGTCCGATTTGAAGTGAAGGCGAAGCAGGCGCTGGGTCCAAGGAAGGTGACCGGCACCCAATTCGGCCCATGATAGGTGACGGTCACCACCCTCTCATTTAAGCAGCAACATCCTCTTTCGGGCAACCTGTTTAGAGCCACGCTCATCCGTTGCGATGAGCTGGTAGACATACACTCCGCTTGCATACCTCGTTGCGTCCCACATCTCCTGATGATACCCAGCAAGCCGGTCTCCGTCCACTAATGAGGCGACCTCCTGTCCAAGCAAATTGTAGATCTTCAGGCTCACCCTGCTGACAGCTGACCCTTCGACTCCCAGCCCGCTTGCGGTCTGGCGGGCGCTCGGGGCAGGAAGCTGATAGCTGATCGCCGTTGATGGATTAAACGGGTTCGGATAATTCTGGAACATCTCGAACTTGTCCGGCGCAGCAACAGCAACCGTGATTTCCTTTGTCCATTTCTCTCCTGTTGGAGCAGTGATGACGAACTTGAGGGTCTCATTTTTCTGCACGGGCGCCGTCTTGTCGACAGAGAACGTGAACGTTACAGCCATCTCCTGTTCTGACTTGAGCAGCGCGATCCGCTGCTCCTTCTCAATGAACCGGAGCCACGCCGGGACATCGGTCGCTGTTACCTTCACACGAGCGAGCGGGGCTTTTGCCGTGTTGGCCACCATCAGCTCGATACTGTTGCCCGTTGAGGCAAAGGGAAGCTGGTAAACGTGCCCCGAAACGTTGTTATTCAGGGGAGTCTGTGCGATTCCACATTGCATCACGGCTACAATGAGCAACATGACCAAAGCCACTGTTTGCTTGTTCATTTGATTTCCTCCTAATCCGTGCCCGCCGCCCGCAGCCTCAGCATTCCATCACTCCAATATTCCACTCATCCAGCATCACCAACTAGGTGCCAACAATCTGCTTACTGCCTACTGTTTCCTGCCTACCCCTCGACTCGTCCCAAGAAACGGGACTCGCTCGGGG
>JAERML010000151.1 GCA_016844425.1 Bacteroidota bacterium | reverse complement strand
CAATCACGCGGCGGTGGCTGTCACAACTGGTTCCACTGGCGCATTTGCACTTACGATAGCTTCGCTCAGTTCTGGTGAGATTGCGGTCAGAACTGTTCAACAGCCGTTGGGAACAGGCGAACAGTATACTGTCACGAATACGTCTATCGGCCTTGGCTATGGTCATCGGCTCACCGAGAGATTCTCAGCAGGTATTCAAGTCAACTACATCCGTGAAACGATTTGGCACAGCTCGCTGTCCGCTTTTGCCGTGAATTTCGGGACGTTGTATCAAGTGTCGGCGGATGGACTGCAAATTGGGGCGAGCCTTTCGAATTTTGGCACGCGCGCGAAATACTCGGGAACCGATACAAGAATCCGATTCGACAATGATCCGTCGGTACACGGAGACAACAGCAACTTGCCCGGTGAAGTCTATCTGGAAGAATTCGGACTTCCGATCGTGTTCCGAGTCAGGCTTTCATACCCTGTTCGGATCGATGCCGACAACAAGCTGCAACTTGCTATAGTAGCTTTCCATCCCAGCAACAATACGGAGAGTGTCAGCGTTGGCGGGGAATGGAAATTCATGAACCTTGTGGCTCTTCGTGCGGGGTACCAGCACTTGTTTCAGAAGGACTCAGAGGTCGGGCTGACGCTCGGTGGCGGGTTGGAATACGAGTTCTTTGAGATTCCGGTGCGCGTGGATTACGCATGGGCGGCGCACGGTTTGCTTAAGGATACTCAACGTCTGACTGTGGGATTCCGCTTCTGATAGTATCCGTTGTTTTCTCCACGCATACCGCTTAGGCTGGCAGCACGAGTGCCGTGCAGCAGAGCCAAGTCTTTTCCATGAAATCACCCAGACAATCGACTGTGGCAGGGCTGTTTCGAACAAAATATGGCCACTTTTCCGAAGACGGAAAAGAATATGTAATCCGCGGACCTCGGACACCGCGTCCCTGGTCAAATGTCGTCAGCAACGGAGATGCTGGATTCATAGTGTCGCAAACCGGCGGCGGGTACAGTTGGCGCGGGAACGGACAGGTGAACCGCTTAACGCGCTGGGAACAGGATATCCTGAAAGACGAATGGGGAAAGTACCTCTACATTCGCGATACCGCCACCGGCAAGCTGTGGTCAGCGGCTTGGAAGCCGATCTGCGCGGAACCGGACGAGTATCGAGTGCGATACGGGATGGGATATGCCGTGTTCACTTCCTCCAATGAAGGCATCGAGACGGAGTGGACGATGTTTGTTGCTCCGCAAGAACCGATCGAGCTTTGGAAGGTCGTTGTCCGCAACCGTTCGCGCAAGACACGCAAGCTTCAACTCTTCACGTATTTTGAATGGGGGCTGGGGATGGCTCCGGATTGGCATCGGGAATTCCATAAATGCTTTGTTGAAACATCTTTTGATGCAAGTTCGAACTCCATCCTGGCGACCAAGCGGCTTTGGGAAGTCCCGTCGGAAAACGGACATTGGAACGCCGACTGGCCATACGTCGCATTCCATTCATCGAGTGTGAAACCGGCCTCATTCGATTGCAGCAAAGAGAATGTGCTTGGCAACTATGGATCGGCTGCAAACCCGAAGGGAATTCGTACCGGAAAACTACGAAAGGACGTTGGGAATCAACTCGACCCCGTTGCGTCACTTCAGGTCAACGTGTCCCTGCAACCCGGCCATGAAAAGACAATCACCTTTTCTCTTGGAGCCGCCGATAACCGTGAGCATGCAAAAACGCTGATCAACATGTATCGAACGTCGACAAACGTAGATCGGGCATTGGAAGAGGTCAAAGCGCGTTGGGAGTCTCTGATTTCAAGGACAACCGTTGAAACACCCGACGAGGCAATGAACGTGATGCTCAACCGATGGCTCAAATATCAGGCAATTGCGGGAAGACTGTGGGGGCGCAACGGATACTATCAGGCGGGCGGCGCTTACGGGTTTCGTGATCAACTTCAAGATAGCCAGGTGTTTCTTTCGCTCGATCCGGAGCAAACAAAAAAGCAGATCCTCTTGCATGCAAGGCATCAATTCAAGGATGGCACCGTCTATCATTGGTGGCATCCGCTTTCCGAAGTCGGACTCCCGACAGCAATGACGGATGATCTCCTCTGGCTGCCATACGTAACGTACAACTATGTCGAAGAGACGAAGGACTATTCGATTTTTGATCTACGGGAGCCCTTCATCGATGACAAGAACGGGTCTACCGTCTATGACCATTGCATCCGTGCGATTGAAAAAGTTCTTGCTCGTTTTGGCCCTCGAGGGCTTCCGTTAATCGGTGCGGGCGATTGGAACGATGGTCTCAGCGCGGTTGGGCTGAAGATGAAGGGTGAATCAGTGTGGCTTGGACAATTCCTCCACCGTATTTTAAGAGATTTCGCAGTGGTCATCGCTGCGCGCGGTGATATTGACCTTTCCCAAAACTACACCAGGCGTGCCGAAGAACTTCGTGCTGCAATCAATCGGTTCGGTTGGGACGGCGGTTGGTACTATTATGGGACGAAGGACTCTGGCGAGAAGTTCGGTTCCAAGGAGAACGCCGAAGGAACAATCCATCTCAATCCCCAAACATGGGCAGTCATTGGTGATGTGGCCGACCTGCAGCGTGCACAGCAAGTAATGGATGCGGTGGTGAAGAAGCTCGAATACAAAGCAGGTACGGTTCTTTTGTATCCTTCGTATCGGACACCGGATGAAAAGATCGGCTATCTTACCCGCTATGCGCCTTGCACGAGAGAGAACGGTGCGACCTATACGCACGCGGCCACGTGGTCCGTCATCGCGATGGCAAAACTGGGCAGGGCAGAGGATGCGTTCCGGCTTTTTTCGAAGATCAATCCCATTATGCGTGGTGCCGTACCCGATGAGTACTGTGGCGAACCGTATGTTACTGCTGGCAACATCGATGGCCCGAACTCACGATACTTCGGCCGCGGGGGATGGACATGGTACACCGGATCTGCGGCCTGGCTTTACAAGGCGGGTCTTGAATGGATCCTTGGTGTCCGCGCATCTCTGGATGGCCTTATCGTGGCGCCTTGCATTCCCTCGAAATGGAAATCGTACCGAGTGCGGCGTCAATTCCGAAATGCCTCCTATGAGATCGAAGTAAGGAACCCGAAAAAGATGAGCCAGGGTATCGTCAGCGTGGTGATCGATGGTTCTCCTTTTCCGAGATTTAAACCGAACATCAAAGTTGTGCTCCCGGTCTTCGGTCCGGGAACAACACATGCGGTGATTATTGAAATGGGAGAAGTGGATTGAATTCCTGGGCTCTGAAGTCTTTGTTGCTCGTTCTTGCTATTCCTGCGCTCTTGCTGGCGCAGGGGAAGCCTGATTTGGTCATCTTCGACGACGACGACCCAGGAAGCGTGGGGTATTACGATGCATCGTATGGGTTCCGGACCGCTCCGAGTTCGCAGCTTCTCGGAGGCCCGGGCATTGACAAACTGACGATCATCACATCGAACCGCTATTCCGGAAACGATGCCGGCGTTATTCAGTGGACTTCAGCGCCGAATGGAAGTTGGGGTATGTTTATTGCCAGCGTGCTGTGGCAGGGAAAAGACGCAAGCGCGCACGACAGCCTTATATTCTTTCTGAATGGACCCGTGGCGATCGCGTCATCGGCGCTTCCGAAGGTCAATCTCGAAAGCACTACCAATGTGAAGGCGACCGGAGTCGATCTGGAAACATATCTTTCCGCAGGAGTCGACAACGATCCCGCCACCTGGCAGAGGGTGAGTATTCCGCTGACTGCGTTTCAACCATTCGGAACCTTTTCCTTGTCGATCTTCAAAGACGTCAACTTCTCGCAGAAGTTGGCCGACAATGTACAACACACCATGTGGATCGACAATATCCGGATCATTGCAAAAGTGGCGTTGGTAGATTCCAGTGCCCCACAGATTCCGGCGCGCGTTGTTACGAGGTCCGGCGATCAGAGCATCGTTCTTCACTGGAACCGCAACTTGCAGAGCAATTTATCGGGCTTCAACATTTATCGGGCTTCTTCGCGCTCCGGCCCCTATGCAAAGATCAGCACGTCGCTCAGTGTTTCGCCGGGATTTGTGGACTTTGATGTCACGAATGGTCAAGCCCGCTGGTACTATGTTCGTTCCGTGACACCTCAGGGGGAAAGCCCGAGTTCTGATACGGTTGCGGTTTCCGCGAAGGCCTTTGCAAACGACAATGAATTCCTCGATTACCTGGAAGCAACGGCCTTCGACTATTTTTGGTACGAAGCTAATCCCCTGAATGGGCTGATTCGCGATCGGAGCCAGGCCGCCGCGCCTTCCAGCATCGCGGCAGTTGGATTCGGCTTGACGGCGTACGGCATTGGAGTCGAGCGCGGTTGGATCACACGCGCCGAAGCTGCTGATCGAACGTTGACAACTCTCAAGACCTTCTGGAACCTTCCACAAGGGACAGCAGTGAGCAACGTCACCGGATACAAAGGCTGGTACTATCATTTCCTTGACATGGCAACCGGATTCCGAACCTGGGACAGCGAATTGTCATCCATTGATACCGGACTTCT